>JALWNJ010000111.1 GCA_026995955.1 Gammaproteobacteria bacterium | reverse complement strand
AAGGGGTGCCGCCGGCACCGGCGGTGCCGTGCCTGCGGCCGGAGCCGGGGTGGCGGGCGGCGCCGGCGCCTGGCCCAGCTTCTTTTCCAGCTCGGCGATCCTGGCGCGGGCCTCCTCGGCATGGCGCCCCTGCGGGAACTGGCTCAGATACAGGCGAAGGCCCTCCAGCCGCTGGGCATCGGTGGGGTTGACCACCACGAAACCGTCCAGCGCGCGCTGGTAGAAGTCGTCGTCGTCCAGGGCGCGACTCATTTCGCTGGGCAGCTTGCGGTTGAGGCGGTAGTAGTTGAGGTAGTCCTGATCGAGATTGCGCTCGTCGAGGATCGGGCCGCCCAGGAGTTCCGTCAGCACACGCGCGTTTTCCTTGTCCTTCTGGAAGCGCTCGATGACCGCCTTCTCGTCCTTGAACGAATTGATGTCGTGGCGGAAGTCGCGGATGTAGTTGTAGGCAAAGCGGCGCCGCAGGTCGGAGGTCAGCGAGGCCAGGCGCTGCTGCTCGAAGCGGTCCGCCGCCATGCCATCGGGGATGTCACGGAAGTGGCCGGTCTGGAAGTCGAGCAGTGCGTGGTTGAGTGCGCGCACCGGCTGCATGGCGGTCTTGAGTCGCTCCAGATCGGAGTCGAGCAGGCTTGCGGCGTAGGCCTGCAGGTCGAAGTCGCTCTCGCGCACCAGGCGCACGGCCATGTCCACACAGGCATCGCCGCTGGCCGGCCGATGCAGGCTTCGGCGGGCCTGCTCCAGGCGGCCGAACCGCTCCAGCACGCCGCTCAGCGCCTCGATGCCTGCGGCGGCGGTATCGATCTGCAGCTTGCCGTCACGGTACACGGGCTGTTTCTGCAGGGCATCGTGGAGGGCCACGGCACAGGCCACCTCCCCTTTCGGCGCATCGGCCGCCACCCTGCGCAGATGTTCCAGATGCTCGGGGCGTACCTGTTCCGGTTGCAGCACATGGGCACTCAGATCCTGCAGGGCCTCCCGCAGGCGCCGCTGTTCCTCGACGGCCACCCTGCCGGCACGCTCGTCCAGCACCCGGTCGGGGGCGATCTGGATGTAGCGGCCGCGCTGCAGGTTGCGCAGCATCGGATTGTCGCTCGCCGGCGTGGCGTGGATCTCGTCGATGCGCACCTTGAGCTTGCCGTCCTGCTCGCCGGTGACGACCCCCACGGCCCAGGCATACTGCGCGACATGGCTGCCCGGCAGTTCGAGATACACCAGGCGCTCCTCGCCGGCCGGCTCGCGGTCGCAGGCAGCGAACAGCAGCGGCAGGAAGATCAGTGGCAGCAGACGCAGCAGGCGGCGTGGCATCGGTGGCTCCCGTTGTGGACCTGGCTCATGATGCTATCTCGAACCGGGCGGGCTGTCACCTTCGTGCGGTGCATGGTGGCGCAGCCGATGCAGGGGATCCTGGCGGTAGAACTGCCGCAACTGCCGGTACAGGGCCGGTTCGTGCTGCTGCATGCGCCACGGGGCCTCGAAGAAGACCTCGCTGGCAACGGCGAAGAACTCGGCCGGATCGGTGGCGGCATAGGGGTCGATCCAGGGCTTGTGGTGATACGCCAGGCACCGCTGCAGGCGGTCCCAGGCCGCGGTGAAGGTGTCGGTCCAGGCCTGGCGGTCCATGTCGGCATGCAGGGGTGGCATGCCGTTGGCCGCGCCATTGCGCAGATCCAGCTTGTGCGCGAACTCGTGGATGATCACATTGTGCCCGCTGCCGGGCTGGCGGCGTTCGTGCAGATAGTCGCCCCAGGAGAGGATGACCGGCCCCTCGCCCCAGGACTCACCGGCCAGCGGCCGACGCACGCGATGCACCACCCCGGCCTCGTCCATCTCCTCGCGCTCGACGACGAAGGTCTCGCCATAGATCACCACCTCGTGCCAGCCCTCGTACCATTCGAGCCCCAGCTCCAGCACCGGCAGACAGGCCAGGGCGGCGATCTCGGCCTGCATCCGCTCGTCGGGCACCAGCCCGCCGACACCGGTGAGAGTCTTTTCGCGCAGGAACAGGCTGGCCAGGGCGCGCAGTCGCACCTCCTGCGGCTCGGGCAGGCCCTGCAGTGCATGCAGCGAGGCGACCACCGATCGCCACAGCCGTGCCGGAATGCGACCGCGGCGCAATTGCCAGGCCTGCCAGGCCCTGTGCAGCCGGCGCAGCACTCAGCCCCACTCGCCCGGCGGCGGACAGGGCACGCCGGTCCCGCCCAGCCCGCAATAGCCATGCGGGTTTTTTGAAAGGTACTGCTGGTGATAGTCCTCGGCGTACCAGAAGTCGCGCAGCGGCGCGATCTCGGTGGTGATCTGCCCGCCCCCGGCCGCACTCAGGGCATGCTGGTAGGCATCCCGGCTGCGTTCGGCCAGCTCGCGCTGGCGCGCGCTCACGGTGTAGATGGCCGAGCGGTACTGGGTGCCGATGTCGTTGCCCTGGCGCATGCCCTGGGTGGGATCGTGCGCGGCCCAGAACACGCGCAGCAACTCGGCATAATCGATTCTCGCCGGGTCGAACACCACGCGCACCACCTCGGCATGCGCGGTGAGACCGCTGCACACCTCGTCGTAGGTGGGGTTGGGGGTGTAGCCGCCGGCATACCCCACGGCGGTGGTGTACACCCCGGGCAGTTCCCAGAAACGGCGCTCGGCGCCCCAGAAGCAGCCCAGCCCGAAGCAGGCCTGTTCCAGCCCGGCAGGAAACGGTGGCAGAATGGGCGTGCCCAGCACATGATGCCGGTTGGTGACCGGCATCGGCTGCTCGCGCCCCGGCAGGGCCTCGTTGGGTCCGGGCAGGACCAGCGTCTTTCTGTGCTTCCAGATCATGCTCCGATTATGCCATCTCAGCGACCGGCGATTTCCATCCTCCTTCCCTTCCGCGATGCCGGTCCCTGGCTGGATGAATGTCTGGACAGCATCCAGGCGCAGTCGTTCCGTGATTTCGAGCTGCTGGCAGTGGACGACCACAGCCGCGACGGCTCGGCAGCGCGCGTGCGCCGGCGGCGCGACGGACGCTTTCGCCTGCTGCACCCGCGCGGCCGCGGCCTGGTGGCGGCGCTGAACACGGGTCTGGCGGCGGCGCGCGCCCCGCTCGTTGCCCGCATGGATGCCGACGACCGCATGCACCCCGAGCGCCTGCAGCGCCAGTACCACGCCCTGATGCGCGACCCCACGCTCATGCTGGTGGCCGGCCGCGCCCGCGCGTTCCCGGACGCGCTCGTGCGCGACGGCATGCGCGCCTATCTGGCCTGGCAGGATGGCCTGCACACGCCGCGGGAGATCGCACGCGAGCTGTTCGTGGAGGCGCCCTTCGCCCATCCCAGTGTCTGCTTCCGCCGCGCGCTGGTGCAGCGCGTGGGGCCGTACCGCGCCGGTCCCTTCCCCGAGGACTACGATCTGTGGCTGCGGGCCCAGGCCGCCGGCCTGCGCATGGCGCGGCTGCCGCACACCCTGATCGACTGGCGCGAGTCGCCGGGACGGGTCTCGCGCACCGCGGCGCACTGCAGTCGCGAGGCCTTCGACCGCCTGCGCGCACGGTATCTGGCGCGCTGGCTGCACCGCCACCTGCCCCCCGCGCGACCGCTGGTGGTGTGGGGCGCGGGCCGGCGCACGCGCCAGCGGGTACGCCACCTGCAGCAGCGCGGCTGGACGCCGCAGGCCTGGATCGACATCGACCCGCGCAAGATCGGCAACCGCATCGGGGGCCAGCCGGTACACGCGCCGTCCTGGCTGGCCTCGGCCCGGCCGCGCCCCTTCGTACTGATCTATGTCGCCGTGCATGGTGCCCGCGACCTGATCGAGGCCGAACTGGCGGGCATGGGCTACGACAAGGGGCGGGACTTTCTCAGCGTCGGTTGAGGCGCTGCTTCCAGGAACGGCTGCGCGGCCGGAAGCCGGGCGGGCGGCTGCGGATCCACTCGACGAAGCGGCGCAGCTCGGCATGGGCCAGCAGGGCCTCGCGCGTGTGGTAGTGCTCGGCAAGTTGCTTTTCCGGAATGAGCTGGTGGATCTGGTCGTGGCAGGGCCGGCACACCCAGAGGATGGCCCGCGTCAGCGCCTCGCGCGACCAGTGCCGGCGCACCCGGCGGTTGCGGTGCAGGGTGCGCGGGATCAGGTGATGCCGCGTGAGCCGCTCGGGCCGGCCGCAGAGTTCGCAGCGCTCGGGCGCCCGGCCGCTCATGGCGCATGCGCCACCAGCACCGCGCGCAGCGGCGCCGGATGGCCCTCGATGGTACGCGTGGGATCCTCGGGGTCGAGGAAATCGGCCAGCGACTCGAAGTGCATCCACTCGGTGCGCCGCTGTTCGGCAAAATCCGTGTGGCTCTTGTCCACACATTCGATGCCGGTGAAGCCGCAGCGCGCCAGCCAGCGTTCCAGCATCGCCACCGAGGGGAGGAACCAGACATTGCGCATCTTGGCATAGCGGCCGGGCGGGAACAGGCAGGTATCGGCATCGCCCGGCACCACCAGGGTCTCCAGCAGCAGCTGTCCCCCCGGCCGCAGGCAGTCGCGCAGCGCGAGCAGGTGATCCAGCGGCGAGCGGCGGTGGTACAGCACGCCCATCGACAGCACGGTGTCGAAGCCGCGCAGCCCGGCCGGCAGATCCTCCAGCGCCAGCGGCAGCACATCGGCGGCCAGCGCCTCCGGCAACCAGCGGCGCAGCGCCTGGAACTGCATCACGAACAGCGGCGTCGGATCGATGCCCACCACACGCGCCGCGCCGGCACCGAGCAGGCGCAGGGCGTAGTAGCCGTTGCCGCAGCCCACGTCCAGCACCCGCTGTCCGGACACCGCCAGCGCCGGCTCGATGCGCGACCACTTGAGACAGGAGCGCCATTCGGCGTCCAGCGTCAGCCCGAACAGGGAGAACGGCCCCTTGCGCCAGGGATGCAATGCCATCAGACCCTCGCGCAGGGCCGCGCGCTCTGCCTCGCAGGCATCCTCGCGTGTGCCGATGGTGACTGCATCGCGGTCCAGCGCGATGCACGAGGGCACCAGCCCGGGCAGCCCCGCCACCGCCTCGGCCCAGCGCGGCAGGTTGCCGTAGCGACGCGGATCCATGCGCGCCGCCACCAGGCCGGGCAGCGCGTCGGCCAGGGCCGCCATGCCGGCGGCGCGCAGATCGTCTTGCAGGCCGCTGGACAGGCGCAGATCCGTCATGCCTTGCGCGCCAGCAGGGAGGCGAAGTTGAGACAGCGGAACCAGGGCAGGACCTCGGCAAAGCCGGCCTCGCGCAGGCGCCGCTGGTGGGTCTCCAGCGTCTCCGGCACCAGCACCCGCTCCAGCGCCTTGCGCTTCTGGCTGATCTCGAGCTCGGAATAGCCCTGCGCCTGCTTGAAGGCACGGTGCGCCTGCTCCATCGCCGCCGCCTCGGCAGAGTCCCCGAAGGCCAGCTTCTCGGACAGCAGCAGCACCCCGCCCGGCACCAGCGCCTCGTGGATGCGCCGCAACAGGCCGGCGCGCGACTCGGGCGGAATGAACTGCAGGGTGTAGTTGAGCACCACCACCGAGCAGGGCTCGAGATCCAGCGCCGCGATGTCGGCCTCCACCAGCGTCACCCGCCCGCCCAGCTCGGCCAGCAGTTCGCGGGCGCGGGCGATCATGGCCGGCGAGCGGTCCACGGCCACGAAGCGCACGCCAGGCAGCTCCACCTGGCGCGCCATCGACAGCGTCGCCGCCCCCAGCGAACAGCCGAGATCGTAGATGCAGGTGTCGGCCCGGACATGTTGCGCGGCCAGCACGCCGATCAGGTGCACCAGCGTGGCATAGCCCGGTACCGAGCGGTGGATCATGTCCGGAAACACCGCCGCCACCTGCTCGTCGAAGCGGAAGTCGACCACCTGCGACAACGCCTCGGCGAACAGGCGATCGCGGGCGGAAGGGGTGTCGGGCGGCTGGCTCATGGCGATGACGGACTGCGGGGGAACCGGCCGCTCATTCTACACAATGCCCCGCCCAGTCGAGCGCCGGGCGCGATGGAAAGTGCCACAGGTGAGTCTGCCCGGGGTCGTCCGAGGCGCCGAACCCCGGCAGCGGTGCCGTGGCCCCGGGCAGGGCCGCCAGCCGCCGCGCCCAGGCCGACTCGTCGCGCCAGCCCCGGCGCCAGTACACCGCCTGCAGGGCCACCCGCTCGCGCAGCCAGTCGATGTGCCAGCGCCGCGGCTTGCGCCGCCGCGCATGACGCGCCAGCCGCGCCCGCAGGCCACCCGGCCCGCAGGCGGAGCCCACATAGACCAGCCAGCCGGGGCTCAGCGCCATCGTCCCCAGCGCCCCCACCCGCAGCCGCTGGGGGCGCGCCCCCCGCATGAGCAGCAGATAGCAGCCGCAATCCGCCGGCACCT
>JALWNJ010000110.1 GCA_026995955.1 Gammaproteobacteria bacterium | reverse complement strand
CGTGCGGCGGCAGGACTACGGCCAGGTGGCGGTGATCGCCAATGTCGCCACCGAACGCCCCCACCGGGGCGTCGCCTACGAACGCTTCACCGAACACGGCCCGCTGGCCATGCTGCCGATGGGCGACGGGCGCTGTTCGCTGGTCTGGACCCACCGCGCAGCCGAGGCCGAGGCACGCATGGCGCAGGACGACGACGGCTTCCGCGATGGGCTGCAGCAGGCCTTCGGCTGGCGCCTGGGACGCATCGGCTGCGTCGGGCGCCGCGCCAGCTACCCGCTCGCCCTGTGGCGCAGCGAGGCCGACTACCTCGGCCGCTGCGTGCTCATCGGCAATGCTGCCCACACCCTGCATCCGGTCGCCGGGCAGGGGCTCAACCTGGGCCTGCGCGATGTGGCCGTGCTGGCCGAGCTGCTGTGGCAGGCGGCCCATGACGGCCACGACCCGGGCAGCCCTGCGCTGCTCGAGCGTTTCGCCGCCTGGCGCCGCGACGACCTGCGCTTCACCGCCGGCTACACCGATTTCCTGGTACGCCTGTTCTCCAACCCCTGGCCGCCGCTGGGCCATGCCCGCGCCTGCGGGCTGATCGCCGTCGATCGGCTGCCGCCGCTGCGCCATGCCCTGGCACGGCGCAACATGGGCCTGGCCGGTCGCCAGCCGCTGCTCGGCCGGGGGCTGTCGCCGCTCGACCGCATCGCGAGGCTGGCCTCATGAAGACGGTGGATGTCGTCATCGTCGGTGGCGGCATGGTGGGGGCCACGCTCGCCTGCGCCCTGGCAGAGCGCCACTTTCAGGTGGCGGTGGTCGAGGCGCGGCCGCCGCAGCCCTTCGACCCCGAGGCCGACTGGGACCTGCGCGTGTCCGCCATCAGCCGCGCCTCGCAGCGCATCTTCGAGCATCTGGGGCTGTGGCCGGCCATGCAGGCGATGCGCGTCTCGCCCTACGACCGCATGGTGGTCTGGGAGGAAGGCGGCGGCGAGATCCGTTTCGACGCCGCCGAGATGGCCGAGCCCGATCTGGGCCACATCATCGAGAACCGTGTCATCCAGCTCGCCGCCTGGCAGCGCCTGGAACGGAGGGACGGGGTGTTGCGCTGCTGTCCGGCGCGGCTGGAGACGCTGGAGATCGGGCCGGAATGGGCGCGGGTCGGGCTCGACGACGGCGAGGTTCTGCAGGCCCGGCTGGTGGTCGGCGCCGACGGGGCGCGCTCGCGCCTGCGCGATCTGGCCGGCATCGGCCACAGCGAGCACGACTACGGCCAGAAGGGCATCGTCTGCCTTGTCGATCTGGAACGCGACCACCAGTACACCGCGTGGCAGCGCTTCCTGCCCAGCGGTCCGCTGGCCCTGCTGCCGCTGTCCGATGTGCGGCAGTGCTCCATCGTCTGGAGCGCCGATCGTCCCCTTGCCGACGAGCTGATGGCGCTGGACGACGCGGCCTTCAGCGCCCGTCTGCAGGCCGCCTTCGGCGACCGCCTGGGGCGTCTGCAGGTGCGCGGACGACGCGCCGCCTTCCCCCTGGCCGGCCGTCAGGCGGCGCACTATGCCCGTCCGCGGCTGGCGCTGGTCGGCGATGCCGCGCACACCATTCATCCGCTGGCCGGGCAGGGCGTCAACCTTGGCCTGCTCGACGCCGCCGGTCTGGTCGGGCGCCTGCAGCCCGGTCGCGATCCCGGCGCGTGGCCGGCGTTGCGTGCCTACGAGCGTGCCAGGCGCAGCGAGGATGTGCTGATGATGCGTGCCATGGAGGGCTTCCGTTACCTGTTCGGCAACGACCTGACGCCGCTCAGGCTGCTGCGCGGCGCCGGGCTGGCCCTGGCCGACCGCCTGCCGGCGCTCAAGCAGGCCTTCATGCGCCAGGCCCTGGGGCTGCGCCGGGACCTGCCGGAACTGGCGCGGGTGCAGTGCCGATGAGGTTCGGTGCCCGTCATGTCAAGTGCTGGATCGGCCTCTCCGGCGTGGCGTTGGACGAAAATCCCCGCGCCCGTGCCTGGGGCCGGTTCTTCGAGTGGCCCCTCATCATGGTAGCCATCTGGCTGCCCATCGAGTGGCACCTCGAGATCACCGGACGCATGTCAAGGGAGTACATCGCCTTCACCGACTGGATCGTGTGGAGCTTCTTCGTGCTGGAGACGGTGGTCACGACCGCAGTCGTGGACAGGCGTCTGCGTCACCTGCGCTGCAACTGGATGAACCTGTTCATCATCGCCGTGGGCCTGCCCCTGCTGTGGCCCTATACGCCGATGGCCGCCGTGCTGCGCTCGCTGCGCCTGCTGCTGGTGGTCGGCATCATCATCCGCTTCTCGCGCACCATCCGCGAGATCCTGGCGCGCAACAAGCTGGGCTATTCCCTGGTCATCGTCGCCATGGTGATCTTCATCGCCGGCTTCATCATCGATGCCCTGGAACCGCAGATCGAGAGCCCCTGGGAGGGGATGTGGTGGGCGCTGGTCACCATCACCACGGTGGGCTACGGCGATGTGGTACCCACCACGCCCGAGGGGCGTGCCTTCGGTGCCGTCATCATCGTCCTTGGCGTGGTGGTGTTCTCTCTGGTCACCGCCAACATCTCCGCCTATCTGGTCGGCCGTGAGGTGACCGAGGTGGAGGAGAAGGTGGAAGAGGTCAAGGCTCAGGTCCACCAGCGGGTCGGTACGGTGGAAAAGGAACTCAAGGAAGAGCTGCGCGAGGAGATCATCGAGGAAGAACTCGACCTGCGACGCGAGTTCCAGCGCCTCAACCAGCGGCTGGAGCGCATCGAGCGCGAGCTGGCACGGCGCGAGCGCGGCGGAGGCCGCGGCGCGTGACCCTGTTCGACATCGCCGCCGTGCTGCTCGGCTTCGCGGCGCTGTTCGGCTACCTCAACCTGCGCCTGTTCCGTCTGCCGAGCACGGTGGGGCTGATGCTCGGGGCACTGCTGTTCTCCCTGAGCCTGCTGCTGCTGGCACGGTTCGGCATCCATTTCGAGGACCAGGCGCGCGCTCTGCTCGGCGAGATCGACTTCACCGACACCGTGCTGCACGGCATGCTCAGCTTTCTGCTGTTTGCCGGCGCCCTGCACATCGATCTCAACGACCTGCGCCGGCACCAGTGGGTCATCCTCGTGCTGGCCACCGTCGGCGTGCTCTGCTCGGCGCTGATGATCGGCCTCGGAAGCTGGTACCTGTTCGCCTGGATGGGCTTCGATCTGCCGCTCATCTACTGCCTGCTGTTCGGCGCCCTGATCTCGCCCACCGATCCCATCGCCGTCCTCGGCATCCTCAAGTCCGCCGGCGCGCCCCGGGCGCTGGAGATCAAGATCGCCGGCGAGTCCCTGTTCAACGATGGCGTGGCGGTGGTGCTGTTTCTCGCCCTGCTGGGGCTGCTCGAGGGCGGCTTCGAGCTTACCCCCGCCTCGCTGGGCCTGCTGTTCCTGCAGGAGGCCGTGGGCGGCGTGCTGTTCGGCCTGGCGATCGGCTACGGCGCCTACCTGCTGCTGCACAGCGTGGACGACTACGCGGTCGAGATCACCATCACCCTGGCGCTGGTGGCTGGCGGCTATGCCCTGGCCGAGCACTGGCACTTCTCCGCCCCCATCGCCATCGTCGTCGCCGGCCTGCTGATCGGCAACCACGGTCGTCGCTTCGCCATGTCCGAGCGCACCGTCGAACACCTCGACAGCTTCTGGGCCCTGCTCGACGAACTGCTCAATGCCGTGCTGTTCGTCCTCATCGGACTCGAACTGCTGGTGTTGCAGCTGCAGTGGTCCGTACTGCTCGCCGGCGTGCTGGTCGTGCCGCTGGTGCTGATGGCGCGCCTCGTCAGCGTCGGCCTGCCCATCGGTCTGTTCCGCCTGCGCCGTCGCTTCGAGCCCGGCAGCGTCGCCATCCTCACCTGGGGCGGCCTGCGCGGCGGCATCTCCATCGCCCTGGTGCTGGCCCTGCCCGCCGGCATCGAGCGCGAATTCCTGCTCACCGTCACCTACTGCGTGGTGGTGTTCTCCATCCTCGTTCAGGGGCTGACCACCGGCCGGCTGGTACGAAGTATGGTGGTTGTCAAAAATATGGTTGGCAAACGAGGAGATTTGTAATTCTTCGCTAATGTCTAAGCTTGTATTGTTTTGTTGGTGGAGATTGGAGCGTTGGTTATGGGGCAAAGATTGATTCAGGCCTTCAAGTTTTTGTTGATAGGGGGCTTTTGTGTTGGCATATATTATTTTCTTATTTATTGTGTTAACGAGGATGTCCCATTAGGCGCATTTATATCTGGTTATTCATGGATTGTTGGGTTTCTGGCGTTTGTCGGTTTTGTTTGTTTATTTATATCTGCTTTTGTGATTTTTTATTTTGCTATTCCGATCATTGTTCATATTGCCCCCCCAAAGAAGTATTATGATTTGTTCTTTGTCGGAGAAAAAAGCCATGTTTATTCCGTTATAGGATTTTTGATGTATTTTGTTATTCCTGCGGCTTATTATCTCGTTATGTATGTTCGATATAAGTTTGGCTTGCTGGATTGGTGGGGTGCTGATTACAATGTTTTTCTTTTTATTCTTGTGGCTCCTTCGCTCGGTTTTGTGGTTTGGGCAGTAAAATACCGTAGAGTTCTTTCAAGGTCAGAAGTTTATGGTGGTCGTCATTCTCTAGTCTTGATGGCCCAAGCTTGGGCGCCGTACTTTCTTCTGGGGGCATCTATTCCAATTTCAATGCTGATTTTTCTATATATATTAAAATCTATGATTGGTACAGGAAGTATATCCGGTTCTGGTATATTTATATTTTTTGTTCTGTTTTGCGTTGTTCAGTATTTTATTTTGGTGCCGTCAAGAAAGATCGATGAATTTGAAAGAATAGCAATTATTTCTGGTTCAGTTTCGTGGGGTAGACAGGTTGTTTCTTCTCTGTGGTTTATTGTTATTTCTTTTATCTATGTTTTGTTTTTATTGCATCCTGTTTCTTCTTATAGGATGGCCAAATATTCATTTAGATTTCTTGGGATTGGTGATGTATACAGACAATATTATTTTTTGAAAAGCTCTGAGTTTAACCTCCCGTCAAATGTGGTTAGTTCTTGCAGCGAAGGTGTGTGCATAACTCGTAATGTAAAGGTTATATTGGATGTCGGTAATATTTTGTATGTTTATGATGAAGATAACAATGTGTTGCTTGGGCTTCCTCGCAAGGGGCTTTATCTGTACAAAAAAATAGATGAGCATAAAGAAAGGGATGGTTTTCGCAACCCTTTTTCAGTGGCGAGGGGCTAGGGCTTGGTAAGAGGAAGCAGCGGGGGCTCTGCCTCCTTGGGCTAAGTTCCTGGTTTCTCGTTTCTCGTCCTTTTCCGGTTCCATTCGGCCGCACGCCAGCCAATGTTGCAGCGCAGGTGGGCGCCGCCCCAGTGCATTCGGTCGTCGAGCTGGTAGGCGCGTTGCTGTGCGTTGGTAACGGTATCGCCCAGCGCGGTGGCGCACAGGGGTGCTAAAGGGGACTGTCCCCTTTCCGTTCGTTCGTCAGGCAGCCAGCTCGATGTGCAGGCACATGCCGAGTGCGCGAGCAGCGTGACAGAGGGGTTGTCGGGATCGAGCAGGCGATCAAGCGCGGAACGGTTGGTGTGCATACGGCGCGCCATTTCGCTTTTGCTGATCCCCTGCTCTTCCATGAGTCGCGCAAGTTGCAGACAGCAGTGGGACGGCCCCCTTTTTCGGATGGCGGAACGAGAGTGGCGAGGGACGAGGGGGTGGCTTCGTTTTACCTCGCGCCCAGTCCCAAGTCCCTTGCAGAGAGGACAGACCCTTTCCTGTGGCGAGGGGCTGGGGGCATGATGCGAGGAGGAGCGGAGCCCTGCCGCCCCTCGCACCAAGTTCCTAGTCCCTGGCCCCTTCTTGCCGCTCCCGCTCGACTGCCCGCCAGCCAATGTCACGGCGCAGGTAGGCACCTTCCCAGCGGATTCGGTCGGCGAGCTGGTAGGCGCGCTGCTGGGCCTCGGTGACGGTGTCGCCCAGCGCGGTGGCGCACAGCACGCGGCCGCCGCAGGTGACGATCTGGCCGTCCTGCTCGCAGGTGCCGGCGTGGAAGATCTTGCAGGTCCGGCCGTCGTCGTCGGCGTCCAGCCCGGTGATGACATCGCCCTTGCGGTAGCTGCCGGGGTAGCCCTCGGCGGCCAGCACCACGCCGAGGGCGGCGCGCGGGTCCCACTCGGCATGGGTTTCGTCGAGGCGGCCGGCGAGGGCGGCTTCGATGAGCTGCACCAGGTCGGAGCGCAGGCGCAGCATGATGGGTTGGGTCTCGGGGTCGCCGAAGCGGCAGTTGTATTCCAGCACGCGCGGCGTGCCGTCCTCGCCGATCATCAGGCCGGCATAGAGGAAGCCGGTGTCGGGCATGCCCTCGGTGGCCATGCCGATGACGGTGGGCTCGATCACCTCGCGCAGGATGCGTTGCTCGATTTCCGGGGTGATGACGGGGGCCGGCGAGTAGGCGCCCATGCCGCCGGTATTGGGGCC
>JALWNJ010000109.1:1857-6528 GCA_026995955.1 Gammaproteobacteria bacterium | reverse complement strand
GTCGGCGGTGAGCACCACCGCCACCTGCCCGGCCCCGCGCACGATGCGCGCATCCCCCTCGCATGCGCCGGCTGCCGCCTCGCACACCCCGTCGCCATGCACCTGCCGAAGCCACAGGGGCTCGCCCGGCAGGCGCAGGGCCGCGCGCAGCCGCGCCCGGTTGGCCGCCACCGCCTGCGGGTCGTCCCCCACATGATCGCCCAGGTTGAGGCTGTCGTAGGGCGGCTCGCTGCAGCCGCCGAGGCGGGTGGTGGTGGCGGCGCGCACCCCGGGGGGCGCCGGCCAGTCGGGTTCGATGAGGGGCAGCCCGCTCATTGCGCCAGCGGCTCCAGTGCCGTGATGAGTTCGTCCATGTCGGCCGGGGGCGGGGCCTCCCACTGCATGGCCTCGCCACTGCGGGGGTGCAGCAGCCCCAGCCGTCGGGCATGCAGGGCCTGGCGCGGGAAGCCCTGCAGGCGGGCGCGCAGGGCCTCGTCCAGCCCGCGCGGCACCCGCGGCCGGCCGCCATATACGGGATCGCCGACGATGGGGTGGTGGATGTGCGCCAGGTGCACGCGGATCTGGTGCGTGCGTCCGGTCTCCAGCGACACCCGCAGCAGGGTGTAGCCCTGGTAGCGACGCTCGATGCGGTAGTGGGTGATGGCCTCGCGGCCGGAGGCGGTCACCGCCTGGCGCTTGCGGTCCACCGGGTGGCGGCCGATCGGCGCATTGATGGTGCCGCCGGCCACCAGCTCGCCCTGCACCAGCGCCAGGTACTCGCGGCGCACGCTGCGCGCCTGCAGCTGGGCCACCAGGTCGTGGTGCGCCTCCACCGTGCGCGCCACCACCATCAGGCCGCTGGTGTCCTTGTCCAGACGGTGCACGATGCCGGCCCGCGGCACCCGCGCCAGCTCCGGGTCGTGATGCAGCAGGGCGTTCTGCAGCGTGCCGGCGTGGTGCCCGGCCGCCGGATGCACCACCAGCCCCGCCGGCTTGTTCAGCACCAGCAGGGCCTCGTCCTCGTACACGATGTCGAGCGGGATCGGCTCCGCCTCGACGCGCACATCGGCCGGCAGCTCGGCCTCGACGCGCACCTGCTCGCCGCCCAGCACGGCATCGCGCGGCTTGCGGATGGCGCCGTCCACCCGCACCTGGCCACTGCGGATCCACTGCGTGATGCGCGAACGCGAATAGTCGGGAAACAGCCGCGCCAGGGCCTGATCCAGCCGCAGCCCGGCGAGTTCGCCCGGGATCTCGGCCTCGAGCCGCAGTCTATCCGGCATGTCCGCCTCCTGCGGCCCTGCTATACTGTGCGCCCGCTGCAAACGAACCACCCGGACACCTGATGCGTTCTGTCACCCTGCTGCTCCTGTTTCTGGCCGCGCTGCTCGCCGGCTGTTCCGGCATCGACGACGACCCCACGGCCGGCTGGTCGGCGAGTCGCATCTACAACACCGCCAAGGACTACCTCAACAGCGGCAACTACCAGGAGGCGGTGAAGTACTTCGAGGCCCTGGAGGCGCGCTACCCCTTCGGCCGCTTCGCCGAGCAGGCCCAGCTCGAGATCGCCTATGCCTACTACAAGTACGACGAGCCGGATCTCGCCATCGCCGCGGCCGACCGCTTCATCAAGCTGCATCCGCGCCACCGCAATGTGCCCTACGCCTACTACCTCAAGGGCCTGGCCAATCTCAACCGGGGCCATGCCCTGATCGACCGCTGGCTGCCGCGCGACTACGCCGCCAACGACGCGCGCCCGCTGGTGGACGCCTTCCGCGACTTCAAGACCATCGTCCAGCGCTGGCCGGACAGCCGCTATGCCGAGGACGCGCGCCAGCGGCTCAAGTACATCCGCAACCTGCTGGCGCGTCACGAGCTGCTGGCGGCCGACTACTACATGCGTCGCGGTGCCTGGCTGGCGGCGGCCAAGCGCGGCGCCTACATCGTCGAGCACTACCAGGGCAGCAGCTCGGTGCCGGACGCGCTGCGCATCATGGCTGAGGCCTACGAGAAACTGGGCATGAACGACCTGGCCCGGGATGCGCGCCGCGTGCTGGAGCTCAACTTCCCGCAGCAGGGCAAGGCCGGCAAGGGCTGAGGCCGGCGACCGGTCCGGCCACGGGCTCAGAGCGCCTCCGGCCCCTCCTCTCCGGTACGGATGCGGATCGCCCGCTCCACTGCGGAGACGAAGATCTTGCCGTCACCGATCTTGCCGGTACGGCCCGACTCCATGATCGCCTGCACGCAGTCCTCGACCTTGTCTTCCGGCACCACGATCTCGATCTTCACCTTGGGGATGAAGTCCACCACGTACTCGGCACCCCGATAGAGTTCGGTATGCCCCTTCTGGCGGCCGAAGCCCTTGACCTCGATGGCCGTCAGGCCCTGGATGCCGATGTCGGTGAGGGCATTGCGCACGTCGTCGAGACGGAAGGGCTTGATGATGGCTTCGATCTTCTTCATCTGGCTTCACGCTCCAGGATCACAGGAACAGCCGCCGAGATCCCGACGTGATGGGATAGCGACGATCCTTGCCGAAGGCCCGCCGGGTGATGCGCACGCCGGGCGGGGCCTGGCGGCGCTTGTATTCGTTGTTCAGCACCAGGGCGGCGACGCGCCGCACCGTTTCGGCATCATACCCTTCCTCGATGATGGATTGAACCGAGCGGTCCTGCTCGATGAAGCGTTCGAGGATGGCGTCCAGCACCTCGTAGGGCGGCAGACTGTCCTGGTCCACCTGGCCCTCGCGCAGCTCGGCCGAGGGCGGCCGGGTGATGGTGCGCTCCGGGATCACCTCCGACTGGCGGTTGCGCCAGCGCGCAAGCTGCCACACGCGGGTCTTGAACACGTCCTTGAGCGGCGCGAAACCGCCGGCCATGTCGCCGTACAGGGTGGCATAGCCCACCGCCATCTCGCTCTTGTTGCCGGTGGTGAGCAGCATGCGCCCGGTCTTGTTGGAGATGGCCATCAGCACCACGCCCCGGCAGCGCGCCTGGATGTTCTCCTCGGTGGTGTCCTCGGGCAGCCCGGCGAACTCGTCCTTCAGCATGTCGAGAAAGGCGAGGAAGGCCGGCTCGATGGGGATCACGCGGTACTTCACGCCCAGCCGGTGGGCCTCCCGATGCGCGTCCTCGAGACTGATGTCGGCGGTGTAGCGGGTGGGCATCATCACCGCCTCTACCGCATCGGCACCGAGGGCATCAACGGCGATGGCCAGCGTCACCGCCGAGTCGATACCGCCCGAGAGCCCCAGCACGGCCCCCCTGAAGCCGTTCTTGCCGATGTAGTCGCGCACCCCGGTGACCAGTGCCTGCCATACCAGGGCATCGGCCTCGGGGCGTTCGGCGAGCGGCGCCGGCCCTGGCGCGGCCAGGTCCGGGCCGACCTCCACCACCGACAGGTCGGGCGCGAACACCGGGGCGCGGAAGGCCAGCTCGCCATCGGCGGCCAGCACCATCGACTCGCCGTCGAACACCAGCTCGTCCTGCCCGCCCACGAGGTTGACATAGACAATGGGCAGGCCCAGCTCGTGCACGCGGTCGCGCAGCACCCCGAGGCGCTGCTCGTACTTGAACTCGTGGAAGGGCGAGGCATTGAGGTTGAGCAGCACTTCGGCACCGGCGCGCGCCGCCTGCGCCGCGGGGCCGCTGTGCCAGATGTCCTCGCACACGGTCAGCCCCAGGCGTACCCCGTTCTGCTCGAACACGGCGGGCTCGCTGCCGGGCTGGAAGTAGCGGCGCTCGTCGAACACCCCATAGTTGGGCAGCTCCTGCTTGTGGTAGCGGGCCAGCACCCGCCCGTCACGGATCGCCACCGCGGCATTGTACAGCGCCAGCCCCTCGCGCCAGGGCAGGCCGAAAACGCAGGTGATGCCGCTCAGGGTCTGGCGCAGGCGCTCGAACTCCTCGGCGCACCAGTCGATCAGGCTGTCGCGCAGCAGCAGGTCCTCGGGCGGGTAGCCGGTGAGCACCAGCTCCGGAAACACCACCACATCGGCCCCGGCGCGCCGCGCCCGTTCGGCCTCGCGCTCCACCAGCGCGCTGTTGCCGGCGACATCGCCGACCAGCGGATCGACCTGCGCCAGCGCGATGCGCACACGGCCCTTCATCCGCCCTCCAGCACCTGCTTCATGGCCGCACCCATGCGCGCCGGCGAGCGCACCACGGTGACGCCCGCCGCCTCCAGGGCGGCGAACTTCTGCTCGGCCGTGCCCTTGCCGCCGGAGATGATGGCGCCGGCATGGCCCATGCGCTTGCCGGGCGGCGCGGTGACGCCGGCGATGTAGGCCACCACCGGCTTGCTGACATGGGCGCGTATGTACTCGGCGGCCTCCTCCTCGGCGCTGCCGCCGATCTCGCCCACCAGGATGATGCCCTCGGTCTGCGGGTCGTCCTCGAAGCGCTCGAGGCAGTCGATGAAGTTCATCCCCTGGATGGGGTCGCCGCCGATGCCGACGCAGGTGGACTGGCCCAGCCCCGCCAGCGTGGTCTGGTGCACCGCCTCGTAGGTGAGGGTGCCGGAACGCGACACGATGCCCACCCGGCCTGGGTGGTGGATGCTGCCCGGCATGATGCCGATCTTGCATTCGCCGGGGGTGATGATGCCGGGGCAGTTGGGGCCGATGAGCACGCTGTCGCTGCCCTCGAGCGCAGCGCGCACCCTGAGCATGTCCAGCACCGGGATGCCCTCGGT
>JALWNJ010000109.1:0-1847 GCA_026995955.1 Gammaproteobacteria bacterium | reverse complement strand
CGGTGATGCAGACGATGACGCGGATGCCGGCATCGGCCGCCTCCAGCACCGCGTCGGCGGCAAAGGGGGCGGGGACATAAATCATGGTGGCCTCGGCGCCGGTCTCGGCCACCGCTTCGTGCACGGTGTCGAACACCGGCAGGCCGAGATGGGTCTGTCCGCCCTTGCCGGGCGTGACGCCGCCCACCATGCGCGTGCCGTAGGCGATGGCCTGCTCGGAATGGAAGGTGCCCTGCTTGCCGGTGAAGCCCTGGCAGATGACCTTCGTGTCGCGATCGACGAGGATGCTCATGATGCACCTCCGGCCAGTTGCACGGCCTTCGCCGCGGCGGTCTCCAGGTCCTGCTCGGCGACGATGTTGAGCCCGGACTCGGCCAGCATGGCGCGCCCCTGTTCGGCATTGGTGCCCTCCAGCCGCACCACCACCGGCACCCGTATGTCTACCTCGCGCACCGCCTGGACGATGCCCTCGGCAATGAGGTCGCAGCGCACGATGCCGCCGAAGATGTTGACCAGCACCGCACGCACCCCCTCGTCGGAGAGGATCAGCTTGAAGGCCTCGGCCACCCGCTCGGCGGTGGCGGTGCCGCCGACATCGAGGAAGTTGGCCGGCTCGCCGCCCTGCAGCTTGATCAGATCCATGGTGGCCATGGCCAGGCCGGCGCCGTTGACCATGCAGCCGATGTTGCCATCGAGGTGGATGTAGTTCAGGTCCCACTCGCGCGCCTCGGCCTCGCGCGGGTCCTCCTGGCGCGGATCGCGCAGCTCGGCCAGGTCGGTGTGGCGATAGAGGGCGTTGTCGTCGAGGTTGATCTTGGCATCCAGCGCCAGCAGCTCGCCGTCCGCCGTGGTCACCAGCGGATTGATCTCCACCAGCGAGGCATCGCTGTCGACGAACAGCCGGTACAGCGCCAGCAGGATGCGGGTGAAGGCCCGCACCCGGGTCGCATCCAGGCCAATGGCAAAGCCCAGCCGGCGGCACTGGTACGGCATCAGCCCGGTCACCGGGTCGACATGCAGGCTGTGAATGCGCTCCGGCGTCTCTGCGGCCACCTGTTCGATGTCCATGCCGCCGGCGGCCGAGGCCATCACCGCCACGCGGCGCTGGCTGCGATCGACCAGCATGCCGAGGTAGAACTCGCGATCGATGTCGGTCGGCTGCTCGATGTACACGGTGTCCACCGGCAGGCCCTCGGGGCCGGTCTGGTGCGTGACCAGGCGGCTGCCGAGCAGCTCGCGCACCGCCGCCTCCAGCGCCTCGCGCCCCTCCACCAGCTTCACGCCACCAGCCTTGCCGCGTCCGCCGGCGTGCACCTGGGCCTTGACCACGAAGCGGTCGCCCTCGAGTTCGGCCAGCACCTTGTCGAGCATGGCCGGCGAATCCACCGGCACCCCCCTGGGTACCGGGATGCCGGCCTCGGCGAACAGGCGCTTGGCCTGGTATTCGTGCAGATTCATGTCTCTTCCCCGTGTCCCTGCCCGCCTGCGCGCGGGCCCGCGCCATCCCCCTGCGCTTGTGCTAAATTGGCATCCGGAAACGCCGTCGGCCCTGCGGGGCCCGGCCCGCAAACTATACCACCGAACCCGCGCGCAAGGTCTGCCCATGTTCCGTTCCCTGCTGCTGCTCGCCGCCGTTGCCGCCCTGGTCTGGTTCTTCCTGCTGCGCCAGCGTGGCGGGCGCCGACCCCAGAACCGCGAGCGGCAGCCGCCGCCGCGCATCCGCGATACCGTGCGCTGCACCGAGTGCGGCGTCCATCTGCCCGAGGACGAGGCCATCCGCAGCGCCGGCAAGACCTTCTGCTCGCTGGAACACCGCGACGCCTGGCAGCGTCGGGAGCAGCAATGAC
>JALWNJ010000108.1 GCA_026995955.1 Gammaproteobacteria bacterium | reverse complement strand
GTACTGGGCCAGCCCGCAGGACAGCGTCACCGGCACGCTCTGCTTGCGGTAGTGGAAATGGGCCTGGGCCACGCTCTCGCGCAGCTTGTCGGCCACCACCAGGGCATCGGGGCCGCTGGTCTCGGGCAGTACCAGCATGAACTCCTCGCCGCCGAACCGCGCCAGGAAGTCGCTGGCGCGGGTCTGCTGGCGGAACAGGTCGGCCAGGATCCGGAGCACCCGGTCACCGGCCGGATGGCCGAAACGGTCGTTGATGCGCTTGAAGTGATCGACATCGAGGATGCCGAGCGTCAGCGGTCGGCCGTGGCGCTCGGCGCGGGCCAGCTCGGCCTGCATCCGTTCCTCCCAGGCCATGCGGTTGGGCAGGCCGGTGAGCGCGTCGCGCATGGCCTCGCGGCGCGCTTCCTCCAGCTTGTCGTGCAGGCCCATGGCCTCGCTGCGGAAGGCCTCGAGCTGGGCGGCGAGCTGTTCGTTCTCCTCCCGCAGCCGCGCCTCGCGGGCCGACTCCTTCTCGCGCCAGTCCTGCATGTGGTGCTGGATGTGTTCGATGCGCTCCCGGATGGCGGCCTTCAGCGCCTCCAGCTCGTCGGCCTCGCGCACCGAGTCCTCCATGCCGCGCACCTCGCCGGTCATGCGGCGATCGAAGTCGTGACGCGCGCTGACCATCTGCTGGTGCGCCTGCATGCTGTCGGCCAGCGAGGCATCGATCTCGCCCAGGCGGTTGGTGAGGTCGGCGAGGAAGCGTTCGATCTCGTCCTTTTCCTGCTGCACGGCCTGGCGCGCACGGGCGATGAGATCGGCCAGGTCGGCGACGCTGCGCGACAGCGAGGCCGGGGTCAGGTCACCGGCCAGACGCTGCTTGAGTCGCTCGACCTCCGCCTCCAGCCCGGCGGGCAGGTCGAGCCGCTCCAGCAGTTCCAGCAGCACCTCGTTGGGCGGTTCGACGGCGGGGATGGCGAGTTCCGCCAGCCAGTCCTCCAGCTGGCGCGTCCAGGCCTGCAGGGTCTCGCTGTCGCGAATGCGGCGCGCGCTGGCCACCAGGGCGTCGCGCCTGTCGCGGTGCGGCTCGGCGACCTCGAGCCGCGACAGGGCCTGGGCCAGCGCCTGGCCGACCGGCCGCAGGTCGCCCGCGGCTTCGTCCTTGTCCCCGTCGTTCCCGGCCTGGAACAGGCGCCGGAACAGGCCGGTGGAGGAGGGAGCGGTCTCGTGGTCAGCATTGGCCTCCTCGGCGGCCTCCGCCAGCCAGTCCAGGCTCTGCTGCATCAGTTCGGCGAAGGCATCGATCAGCGGCTGGGGGTCGCTGTCGGCGTCGGCCCGGGCGAGGCGCTTGTTGAGCTCGCGGCCCTTGCGGCGCAGCCCCTGGGGCAGTTCGATGCGGTCCAGAACCTTGCTCAGGGCGGTGCTGGGCGTGATGCGCCGGGCCTGTTCGCGTCGCTTCTCGTCGAGCCGCAGGATGGCGGCATTGATGGTCTCGAGGTGGCCGGCAAGGCGGGCTGCCGGGGCCTTGCGGCGCAGGTCGTCGCGCAGGCGATCCAGGGTGCGCGACAGCTCGGCATCGCTGCCGTCGGCGGCCAGGGTCAGGCGCGAGGCGAGCTGACGCAGGATCTGCTCCTGCTGCGTCCACTGCCGCTCGCGCGCCTCCAGTTCCTCGAGGCTGTCGAAGTATTTCTTCTTCCAGTGCGCTTCGCGTTCCTCGCCCATGCCGTCCGCCCGTGCAGAAATGCCTGCATAGTGTATGCTTTTCCCGGGGGAGGCCCAAGCCGGGCCGCGCACGCCGGGAGGAACATGAGCCTACTCGACGATCTCAGGAAACAGGCCGAGGAACGGCGCCGTCGGCAGGCGCGGGAACAGGGCACGGCCGATGCCGGGCAGACCCACCGTCTGGAGGTGCTGCGGCCCTGGATGGTGCGCATCCACGGCTGGCTGGAAACCTTCGTGGAAACCCTGGAGCTGCTCGACGAACCCAGGCCGGCGCGTTTCGAGATCCCCGGCATGGGGCCCGTGGAGGGACTGGAGCAGGCCCATTACGCCTTTCAGCAGGGTGAGGCCCGAGGTGAGCTGCCGCCGCCGCTGCACCTGATGTTCACCCTCTCCGGGCCGGGCAACCCTTCCTTCGTACTCGACAACCCGGTGGCGGCGGAGAAGCAGGTGGAGGAACTGCGTGCTGCCGGACTGCACGTCCAGGGCGTGCGCCGGCGCCGCAACGAGACCGGACGCGAACAGCTGCAGGTCACCCTCCGCGCGGAGATCCCGGTGCGCTTCACCTTCCGCGTGCCCGAGCACCTGCAATACATCGAGCTGCTGGAGCGCAACTTCGAGCAGCCGGGCACGCGCACCCATGTCATCCGCCCCGAGCGGCTCAACGAACAGTTGCTGGACGACTTCGGCCGCTATGTGCTGCGCGAACAGGGCTTCTTCCTGCGCGAGCAGGTCCCGCTGGAGGTGCGGCAGAAGCTGCGCGAGCGGCTGGAGCGCGAGCGCCGCGAGAAGGAGCGGGCCGAGGGCAGCGGCTCACGCCGCCTGGGCAAGGGGCTGCGCGCGCGCATGCGCGGCCTGTTCCAGCGCCAGCCGACGCTGTGTTTCGAGTATCACGGCGAGGAGCACTGCCTGCACCCGGAGGATACGCCGTGGACCGTCGGGCGCAGCCCCGACAGCGAGCTGCAGGTGGTGGCGCCGCATGTCTCGCGCCGGCACTTCACCATCCATTACCGCGACGGGCATTTCGTGCTCGAGGACCAGAGCCGCAACGGCACCTACATCCGCCCCTACGATGGCCGCGAGCTGCTGATCCGACACGATGCGGTGGGGCTTTCCGGCAAGGGCTTCCTGTGTCCGGGCGCTCCGGCCTCGGAGGACCAGGAACACCTGGTTCACTATCGCATCGAGCCCTGAGTCGGGTCAGCCGGCCTCGTGTCCGGGCGCCGGCGCCAGCACCTCGCGCGTCTCCCGCTCGCCCATCTCGAAACCGTGCTGCCAGGCCCGGCCCCAGGGCATCAGTTCGTGTCCGGCGATGAGATCCTTGGCATCGGGATCCTGCATGCGAGTGCCGAAGTAGGGGGCATAGCCCTGCGCATGCAGTGTGTGCAGCATGCCGTTGGCATAGCCGCGGTTGTACCACAGCTGCTGGTCCTCGGGCCGGTCGAGGAAGCCCTCGGTCTCCTGGTACAGGCGCTCGGCAATGGCGAGCAGTTCGTCGAGCAGGGCCCGGTGGCGTCCGGGCAGTCGCATGGCGTTCACTGGCGTCCTCCGTCAAGGGCCCGGCGCAACCGGTCGAGCCGTTCGCGTTGCCCCGTATCGTCCGTCCGTGCCCGTTGCCAGTCGATGGCCTGGCGCAGGGTGGCGCGCATGCGGCGCGGACAGTGCAGGGCGGTGACTCCGCTTTCCAGTTCCGATTGCAGGCTTCGCGCGAGTTCCAGCAGGGCCTCCCGGGCGGCCTGGCTGCAGGGGCTGCCGCCGGGCGGATGGGCGGCATCGGCCCAGACCTCGATTACCCCGGGCAGGAGTGCCAGCACTTCGGGCGGGGCCTGGAGTTCGATCTTGCCGCCGGCCACGGGGCATCCTCAATGCTGGCAACGGCCCAGCGAGCCGCTGGCGCAGCGACTGCGGTCGGTCCACAGCGCGGAATCCAGCCGCGCGCGGTCGAAACGGGCGCTGTCGATGTTGGCGTCCACCAGGCTGGCCTGCTGCAGGCGGCTGCGGCCGAGATCGGCGCCCGTGAGCTGTGCCCGGTCCAGCCGCGCCTTGCGCAGGTCGGCCTCGATCAGCAGGGCGTATTCGAGCACGCTGTCGCTCAGGTCGGCCTCGGTGAGGCGGGCGTGGGAAAGGTTGGCATCGGTCAGATCCGCCTTTGCCAGCCGCGCACCGCTCAGGTCGGCATGCTGCAGCGAGGCTCCGACCAGCTTTGTCTTGTACAGGCGGGCCTTGGGCAGGCGGGCATGGTCCAGGTTGGCCCGGCTCAGGTCGGCCACGTCGAGCACGGCGCGGGACAGGTCGGCCTGGTACAAATCGGCGCCCACCAGCCTGGCCGCGCCCAGACGGGCTCCGTCCAGTCGCGCACGGCGCAGCGAGGCGCCGTTCAGGTCGCTGAACTTGAGGTCCGCGCCGCTCAGGCGCGTGCCGTCGAGCCGTGCACCGCTCAGGTCCGACTCGCGGATCACCGCCCCTCGCAGGTCGGCGCCCGAGAGGTCCGCTCCGGCCATCTTGCAGCCCACCCAGATGACGCCGCGCGCGGGTGCGTCCGTACACTCGGCCAGGGCAAGGCCTGGCAGTGTGGCCAGCAGCAGGGCGCAGGACAGACGGGTGATGGCGTGCATGCCGCGAACCATATCACAGGCCGGAAGAAGTCGGGCAGGGGGTCAGATCCGCCCCATGCGCCCCTGCTGCCAGTCGAGGACTGCCTGGCGCAGTTCCTCCGGTCGGTTCATCACGAAGGGGCCGCCGCGGGCGATGGGCTCGCCGATCGGGTGCGCGGCGGCGATCAGTGCCACGCTGTCCTCCCTGGCCTCCAGCCGCAGCAGGGGGCAGTCGCGCCACAGGCCGAGCTGGCCCGTGCCGAGTGGCGTCGTGCCGACGACGATCCGGCCGCACGCCAGATAGACCAGGGCATGGCAGGGCGGGTCCGGCAGCGGGATGCTGCGCTCGGCGCCGGCGGCCAGCTCGGCATCGATGAGCAGCAGGCCCTGACCGGCACCGTCCAGCGGCCCCTGGCGGCCGTCCAGTTCCCCGGCGATCAGCCGCAGGCGGCTGCCGCTGTCGGTGATCCAGGGGATCTCGTCGGCCGCGATGTCGCGCCATTGGGGCGGATCCAGCTTGTGCGCGGCCGGCAGGTTGAACCATAGCTGATAGCCCCACAGGCGGCCGTTGTCCGGGGCCGGCATCTCCTCGTGCACGATGCCGGCGCCGGCCTTCATCCACTGCACGCCGCCGGGGCCGATGGCCCCCTCGTTGCCGAGGCTGTCACGGTGGCGGAAGCCGCCCTCGCGCATCAGGGTGATGGTCTGGAAGCCGCGATGCGGGTGGGGCGGGAAGCCTTCGATATAATCCTCGCGGCGCGTGCTGTGGATCTCGTCGAGCAGCAGGAAGGGATCGAAGTCCTCGCATTCGGGCAGCCCCAGGCTGCGGCGCAGGCGCACACCGGCGCCATCGGTGACGAATTGGCCGTCCAGGATCTGCAGGGGCTGGCAGTTCGGGTCGTTCATGCATCGATTATAGGAGAGGGGTGAGGAATGAACCCGCAACGCATGGGCAAGGGGATGATCGCGCTGGGCTGGATCCTGGCCCTGGCGCTGCTGGCCTGGTGGTTCCAGGGGCGGCTCGATGCGCAGCGCAACCCGAATCGGGTGCCGCAGGTGCTGATGCAGGACGGCCGTCCCGGGGTCGTACTGCTGCGCAACCGGGCCGGCCACTATGTAGCCAGCGGCGAGATCAACGGTGTGCCGGTGGAGTTCCTGATCGACACCGGTGCTACCGATGTGGCGGTGCCCGAGGCCATCGCCCGCCGCGCCGGGCTGCCGCGGGGCGCGCCCATGCGTTTCCGAACCGCCAACGGCGTGGCGCAGGGCTGGGCCACGCGCATCGATGCGCTGCGCCTCGGGCCGCTGGTCCTGCACGGCGTGCGGGCCAGCATCAATCCCGGCATGGCCGGCAACGAGGTCCTGCTCGGCATGAGCTTCCTGCGGCATCTCGATTTCGAGCAGCGCGGCGATCGTCTGGTGCTGCGACCGCGCGGCGACTGACCCCTTCCGGGCCAAGCGTGGCGTGACGCGGCTCACGCCGTGCGCGAGAGGCCCCTCACAAAAAATCCCTCCGATCCCTGCTTTCTGCAGCGAGTGTTAAGCCGTTCACAGTGCGCCATGGCCGTGCCCTCTAGTCTCGGCGGCGTTTCCAAGGACACGGGAGGAACCGTGATGAAAGGCAGACACTGGATGCTGGCCCTGCTCGGGCTTTGTCTCGTGCCGCAGGTTTATGCCGAAAAGGCGCAGCTGAAGGAGTTGCGTCAGGCCGTCGACCAGGCCCAGCGCAGCCTGGATGGCACCGCCAGCCGGCTGACGCTGCTGGTGGCCGAATACGATGCCGGCCGCTACGATGCGCCCGGCGATTCGGCGCAGTCCGCTTCGCCGGCCACGGCCGAGGTTGCCCCGCAGGAGGCCGCCGCTCCGCTGCCGCCGGATGCCGAGGTATCGCGTCACCAGTTCACCAGCGATGTGGTGGTGCGCGAACCGGTGGATCGTATCGAGCGCGTCTCCCCCAGCGTGGGCCGGGTGTTCTACTTCACCGAACTGCGCGGCATGGAGGGGCATCGCATCACCCACCGCTGGCTGCATCAGGGCGAGGTCATGGCCGAGGTCTCGTTCGAGGTGCACGGCCCGCGCTGGCGCGTCAAGTCGAGCAAGAACCTGCAGCCGGAGTGGCAGGGCGAATGGATGGTGGAGGTCGTCGACGAGCAGGGCCGGATCCTGGCCCGCGACCGTCTGCAGGTCGTCGAGACGGCGGGATGAGGCCCGGCGGGAACCCTGCGCGATGATGTGATATAGTGGGTTTCGAACGC
>JALWNJ010000107.1 GCA_026995955.1 Gammaproteobacteria bacterium | reverse complement strand
AGTCCGGGCAGCAGGATCAGGAACACCACGGCGATGCCGATGGCCTGGTTGCGGCCGAGGTCGAGCCGGCTGTCCGGGGCCGGACGCGGCTGCAGGCCGATGAGGCGATCGTCGGCCAGCACCCAGTTGGCGAGCGCCAGGGCAAACTCGCGGTTGGCGCCGCGGGCGATCCAGGCATTGCGCAGGAACTGCGTGTCGCCGACCACGGCCACCCGTTGCCGGCGCTTGTCCTGTTCGCGTTGCAGGGCAGCGGCCAGCGGCACCGGGCCCAGCAGGTCGCCCTGGTCCAGGTCGAAGCCCACGCTGCCGTCGAGCGGGCCCTGTTCCACCCAGCTTCTCGGCAGCGATCGCAGCAGCACGGTGGCCTGCCAGGCGCCGGTGTCGTCGGCGGGCTGAACCGCGCGTGCCAGCGGCAGCAGCACCGGCCCCTCCAGGGCGCGGGTCACGGGGTGGTCGGCCCGATCGAAGGCCGGGATCACCAGCGGATTGTCGATGCCGATCAGCGTCCGCACCTGCTGGCTGGCATCGACCACGCTGCCGGTGGGCAGCTCGAGCGGCAGGGCCTCGGCCACTGGCTCCAGCCCGTGCAGCGGCCCCGGGTCCTGCAGCCAGAGCAGGTTGCGGCCCTGCCCGATCCAGCGCCGGATCAGCGCGACCTCGCCCGGCAGGAAGTCGCGCACCCCCCCGAACAGCACCAGCGTGCGCGCGTTGTCGGGCAGATCGCCGATCCGCGCCAGGTCGATCTGGCGCAGCAGGATGCCGCTGTGTTCCAGCTCCCCGTGCAGGGTGGAGAGCCCTTGCGGCCCGCTGTCGTCCAGCGCGGGTTCGCCATGGCCCTGCAGCATCACCGCCCAGGTCTCGCCCTGACGCAGCAGCCGTTGCAGGGCCTGGGCGAAGGCGGCCTCGTCGAGCCGGGTCAGGCGTTCGCTGCGCTCGCTGTAGTGCAGGATCAGCACCCCGGCCTTGCGCACGCCCTCGGCGCGGGCGCGCTCCGGTTCCAGATCGGGGTTGGCAAATTCGAGCTTCAGGCGATCGGGCACCACGCGCCGGTAGCGTTCCAGGGCACGCGCCACGGCCGCCTCCAGCGCCGGATCGCCGAGCCAGGCGGTGATGCGCAGCGGCCTGTCGAGCTGTTGCAGCAGGGCGCGGGTCTGGGGGCTGGCGCTGTTGCGCTGCAGCGCGCTGAGATCCACCGCCCGGTCGAAGCGCAGGCTGAGCCAGCCCAGCATGCCCAGCACTGCGAGCAGGGCCGTGAGCATCAGGGCATCGAGCAGCCGCCGCCTCATCCGTTGCGCTCCCGATCCAGACGATGCACGGTCAGAGCCAGGAACAGCGTAGCAAAGAGCAGGAAATGGCTCACGGCGGACAGCCGCAGCAGCCCCTGCGCCAGACTCAGGAAATGGCCTACCCCCGACAGCCACACGAACAGCGCGCTGGGATCATGCTGGCTGCGGCCGGCCAGCCACAGGGCGAACAGCAGGGCCAGCAGGCCGTAGCCCAGCAGCGCGGCCAGGGCCGGCTGCGGCAACCGCGCCGACAGGTACAGCCCGGCGGCCTGGAAGGCGGCCACGGCCAGGAACAGCCCGAGCAGGCCGCCGGCCACGCGCCCCCAGTCGAGCGAGGTGCCGAGCGACAGGCTGGCCAGCATGGCCGCGAGCAGCAGCAGGCCGATGAGCAGGAAGCCCAGCAGCCCCAGGTACTTGCCCAGCACCAGCTCGGTGATCGACAAAGGCGCGCTGAAGTAGAGGTCGAGCCGCCCCTGCTGGCGCTCCTCGGCCAGGCTGCGCATGGTCAGCAGCGGCGAGGCGGCCAGCCACAGCAGGGTGGCCCAGGTGAGCGTCGGAGCGATGACCGTCTCGGTCACGCCCACCGGCTCCTTCATCAGGGCCAGTTTCGGTTGCAGTTCCAGCAGGAAGTTGTCGAGATACATCAGGAACAGCAGCGCCAGCACGAACTGCAGCGCCGCCAGCAGCCCCCAGGCCAGCGGCGCGCGCAGCAGTCGTTGCAGCTCCAGGCGGGCCAGGGTGAGGATCATGGCGCACCTGCCTCCCCGGGCTCGCCCAGCGCCTGGCGCAGGAACAGCCGTTCCAGCCCGCCGCCCTGTGGCGCAAAGCTGCGCACCGGGATCCCTGCCGCCACCAGATCGGCCAGCACCCGTTCCGGTTCCGCCTCGAGCCGCAGGCACAGCCGGGCGCCGTCGGCTTCTACCGCCGCCACACCGGTCACGGCGCCGATGCGCGCCACCTCGACCGGCGCGGCGGTCTCCAGCAGCCAGCCGCCGCTCGCCAGCGGCAGGTCGTGTTCGGCCACCAGCCGTCCCTGGCGCAGGATCTGCACCCGCTGGCACAGGGCCTCGATCTCGCCCAGCAGGTGCGAGGACAGGAGCACTGCATGCTCGCGGCCCAGTTCGCGGATCAGTTCGCGCACGGCATGGGTCTGGGCCGGGTCCAGCGCCGAGGTCGGCTCGTCGAGCAGGATCACCCGGGGCTGGTGCACGATGGCCTGGGCCAGGCCCAGCCGCTGGCGGTAGCCCAGCGACAGCTGGCCGGCCAGGCGTCGGCGCACCTCGCCCAGCCCGCAGCGCTCGATGGTCCCGGCCACCGCGGCGCGGCGCCGGGCGCGCGGTACCCGGCGCAGGGCGGCGGCCAGTTCCAGGTATTCGGTGACGGTGAGTTCGTCGTACAGCGGCGGCCGGTCGGGCAGGAAGCCCAGGGCCTGGCGCGCGGCGCGCGGGGCCTCGCGCAGATCGTGGCCCAGGACACGCACCCTGCCGCGGGCAGGCGGCAGCACGCCGGCCAGCATGCGCAGGGTGGTGGTCTTGCCGGCGCCGTTGGTGCCCAGCAGGCCGACGATCTCGCCCCGCCCAAGGCGCAGCCGGTAGCCCTGCACCAGCGGCTGACCGGCCTGGCGGTATTCCAGGCCGTCGGCCTCCAGCAGCGGGCCATCCGACGCGGCGTTCCCTGGCGGCCGGTGGCGGGTGCCCATCTTCAGTCCCGGTCTTCCTTCAGCATCGCCGAGATGGCGCGGAAGTGCTCGTGACCGGCATCGCGCAGCCACTCGAACAGCACCGATTCGTGGTTGCTGACGATGATGCCGGCCTGGCGCAGGCGGTGCAGGGCGTTCTTGTGGTGCCGCTTGTGGCGGGCGCACACGGCGTCCTCGACCACGAACACCTCCAGTCCCTCGCGCTGCAGCTCCAGCGCCGTCTGCAGCACGCAGATGTGGGTCTCCATGCCGGTCAGCACCACCTGGCGGCGGTGGCTGTCCAGTACCTGGCGCAGGAAGTCGTCGGCGCCGCAGCATGAGAAGCAGGTCTTGTCCACCGGCGCCTCGGCCTCGGCGGCCAGGTCGGGATGGATCTCGCCCAGCCCCTGCGGGTACTGGCGGGTGAACAGCACCGGCAGGTCCAGCAGCCGTGCCGCGCGCGTCAGGCGCAGGCTGTTGGCGAGCATCTGGCGGCGCGGCTTTTCCGGCATCGCCGCGGCCAGCCGCTCCTGTGCGTCGATGCTGACCAGCAGGCTGTCCTCGGCGCGCGCCAGCGGGATCATGCGGCGGGATCCTTCACCAGCAGCTCGTCCACCACCCGCAGGTCCTGCTCGGTGAGGGTGCCGGCGGCGCGCTTCAGGCGCAGATAGTCGAGGATGTAGTTGTAGCGGGCCTTGGCGTAGTCGCGGTCGGCCTGGAAGGTGCTGCGCAGGCTCAGCAGCACGTCGACGGCCGTGCGGGTGCCCACTTCGAAGCCGGCCTGGGTGGCCTCGGCGGCGGTGCGGGTGGATTCCAGCGCGCGACGGAAGGCCTGCACCTGGCTGATGCCGGCCTTCACATTGAGATACGAGGAGCGCGCCGCCTGCACCGTCTGCCGACGCACGAACTCCAGGTTCTCCAGCGCCTGGCTGTAGCTGGCCGCGGCCTTGCTGGTGCGCGCGCTCACCGCGCCGCCGGTGTAGAGCGGGAAGGTGAGCTGCACGCCGAGGTTGGTGTCGGTCTTCTCCCGATCGCCGCTGAACAGGGTGCCGTTGTCGTTGTAGTTCAGGTCGCTGTAGCTGTAGGAGGCCACCAGGTCGAGATAGGGATAGTGTCCGGCGCGCGCCTTCTTCACCTCGTAGCCGGCGGCCTTCGCGGCGAACTGGGCGGCCAGAAAATCGAGGTTCTGTGCCAGCGCCTGCTCCACCCAGGCCTGGATGTTGTCGGGCTGGGGCGTCACCAGCGGCAGTTCGTCGGACAGCGGCGCCAGGCTGTCGATGTAGCGCCTGGTGATGACGGAGAGCGCCTCGCGGGCGATGTCCACCTGGTTGCGGGCGTTGATCTCTGCGGCCACCGCGGCATCGAAGCTGGCCTGCGATTCCTTGACATCGGTGATGGCGATCAGGCCCACTTCGAAGCGCTTCTGAGACTGCTCGAGCTGGCGCGCGATGGCCTCCTTCTCGGCGGTGGCAAAGCGCAGGTTGTCCTCGGCGGCCAGCACGCCGAAATAGGCCTCGGCCACGCGCAGGATCAGATCCTGCTGCGCCGCCTTGTAGCGCGCCTCGGCCTCGGCCACGCTGGCGTCGGCCTGCTTCAGCGCCATCCACTGGTCGTGGTGGTAGAGCGACAGGTTGAGGTTGAGCGCGCCGTTCAGGGTGCGCCAGTCGTCCTTGCCGTTGAAGGCCGGGTTGCTGTGGCCCTTGGTCTCGCTGCTGCTCTCGGTGAGCCCGCCCTGGGCGACGATCTGCGGCAGCAGGGCGGAGCGGGCCAGGGGCCGATCCTGCTGGCTGGCCTGGTACTGGTACTCGGCGGCCCTGTACTGGGCGTCGTTCTGCAGCGCCAGCTGGTATACCTCGAGCAGGCTCTCCGCCTGCGCCATGCCGGAGAGGCCCAGGGCGAGTCCGGCAGAGAGGGAAATCAGAATGCGTTTCATGGGCGTGTCCTTCTTTTGATGCCGTTCGCTTCAGTATCGTGGCATGGCGGGATCTACCTGCTCGGCCCAGGCCTCGACCCCGCCGCTCAGGTTGATGACATCCGAAAAGCCCGCATGTTCCAGCAGCCGGCAGGCATGGCGGCTGCGGATGCCGTGGTGGCAGATGGCCACCACCGGCGCCGAGCGGTCCAGCCCCAGCTCGCCAAGCCGCGCCGGAAGCTGGCCCAGCGGCAGCAGCCGCGAGCCCTCGATGCGGCACAGCTCGAACTCCCAGGGCTCGCGTACGTCGAGGAGCTGGGCCTCGTGGCCATGTTCGCGCAGCCATTCGGCCAGCTCGCGGGCGGTCATCTGTCGCATGGCGCCGATTCTACCCCGAGCCCGGGCCGGCCGCAGTTTTCCGCGGCCGCGGCGTGGAATCAGAAACGGAACTCGGCCGGCGGCAGCAGGCCGTCCAGCGGCTCGATGGCGGTCTCGAACAGGAACTCGCGGGCGAACTCGTCTTCGCCCAGGCGGCGCACCAGCATGGCCTCCATTACGGGCGCCTGACCGCTGACCACGAACAGCCGCCCGCCGATGCGCAGCGCCCGTTCGAAGCCCTCGTGATAGACCGGCATCGAGGCGGTGACGGCAATGGCGTCGAACCGCTTCTCGCCACCCCAGCCGTGGGCGGCATCGCCGGTGTGGCGGATGACATTGTCGATGCCGAGTGCGTGCAGATGAGCGCCGGCACGGGCCGAGAAGTCGGCATGGATCTCCACGCTGTCCACCTGACGCGCCAGCCGCGACAGGCAGGCGGCCAGGTAGCCGCTGCCGGTGCCGATCTCCAGCACCCGGTCGCTGGGCTCGAGCTCCAGCGCCTGCATCAGCCGCGCCTCCACCTTGGGCGCCATCATGTGGTGACCGTGCCCCAGCGGGATCTCGGTGTCGGCATAGGCCAGGTGCTGCCAGCCCTGCGGCACGAACAGTTCGCGCGGCAGCTCGCCCATCACCCCCAGCACGCGCTCGTCGAGCACCTCCCAGGGACGGATCTGCTGCTCGATCATGTTGTAGCGGGCCAGGTCGAGGTCTGCTGCCTGTTGCATGGGTGCTCTGCCGTTTGCGCGGGAATGTGCGAAAATAACCCACCCGACAGGCAGGGACAAGACCCCACGCCGGGCGTCCCTTCTTGCCGTGCGCGCCCATGCGGTTCAGCATGCGGCCCGTTCGGCCCAGCGCAGGAGCTATTCGAGATGAGTGCCATCCCAGACGAATTCGTGAAAAAGACCGCCCGCCTGTCGGAGGAGGTGACCCGTCCCTTCCCCGGTTCGCGCAAGATCTATGTGCAGGGCTCGCGCCCCGACCTGCGCGTGGGCATGCGCGAGGTGGTGCAGTCCGATACCCCGGCCAGCTTCGGCGCCGAGCCCAACCCGCCGATCCCCGTGTACGACACCTCCGGCCCCTTCACCGACCCCGAGGTCGAGATCGACCTGCTCAAGGGGCTGCCGCCGCTGCGCGAGCCCTGGATCGAGGAGCGCGGCGACACCGAGCTGCTCGATGGCCCCACCTCCGAATACGGCCGCGCGCGCCTTGCCGACCCGTCGCTCGACCACCTGCGCTTCGCGCACATCCGCAAGCCGCGGCGCGCCAGGCCGGGGCGCAATGTCACCCAGATGCACTACGCGCGCAAGGGCATCATCACCCCCGAGATGG
>JALWNJ010000106.1 GCA_026995955.1 Gammaproteobacteria bacterium | reverse complement strand
GTGCGCTCAACGCTACCGATTACGCCCTGCTGCGCTACCTGCTGCTGGGCAGTCTGGGCTGGCTGCTGGGGGCCATCGCCGGCCATCACTGGATGAGCGAGGGCTGGGTGCGGGGCTTTTTGGCGGATCGCCTGTGGCATCTGGTGTTGCCCGTGATCACACTCTCCTATGGTGGTTTTGCCGGACTGGCCAAGCTCACCCGCACCGCGGTGCTGGAGAACCTGCTGGCCGACTATGCCCGCACCGCCCGCGCCAAGGGCCTGCCGGAGCGGGTGGTATTGTGGCGCCATGTGTTCCGCAACAGCCTGTTGCCGCTGATTACCGTATCGGCCACCATCCTGCCCGGCCTGCTGGCCGGCTCGGTCATCGTCGAGAGCATCTTCAGCATCGAGGGCATGGGCAAGCTGGCCATCGAGGCGGTGCAGACGCGCGACCGCGAGCTGGTGTTGTCGATCACCCTCATCAGCGGCCTGCTGACCCTGATCGGTTATCTGCTGGCCGACCTGCTCTACGCCATCGCAGATCCGAGGGTGAGCTATGACTGAGCGACGGCAGGGCTATTGGGCGCGAGTCATGGCGGCCACCTTCCGCCGCTGGGGCGCACGGCTGGGGCTGGCGTGGGTGGCCGTGCTGGCCTTCGCCGGGGTGTTCGCGCCCTTCCTGGCCAGCAGCTTCCCGCTGCTGGTGCTGGAGGACGGCGAGTGGTCGAGCCCGGTGCTGCGCTATCTGACGCCGGCCGATGTGGTGCTGCCGGTGGCGGCGCTCGCGGCCCTGGTGCTGTGGCGGCTGCGGCGCATCCCGTCGCAACGCCGCCTGCTGATCTTCGCGCTGCTGACCAGCATGACGGCGCTGCTGGCCTGGCGTTTCGTCGAGCCGCCGCGCATCGTGGTGTACGAGCAGTACCGCCAGGCTGCCGAAGCAGGGCGCTACCAGCGCGTGATCTGGGCGCCGATCCCGTATTCGCCGCAGGACTACCTGCGCGACCGCGGCGATACCGGCATGCAGCCGCCGCTGTCCGATCCGCGCGACCGCCACTGGTTCGGCACCGAGGAGAACGGCGCCGACGTGCTGAGCCGCATGATCCATGCCTCGCGCATCGCGCTCGCCATCGGCTTCATCGCCACCGGCATCGCGCTGGCGCTGGGCATCGTCATCGGCGGGCTGATGGGCTACTTCTCCGGCGTGGCCGACATCCTCGGCATGCGGCTGGTGGAGATCTTCGAGGCGGTGCCGACGCTGTTTCTGCTGCTTACCTTCGTCGCCTTCTTCGGTCGCAGTCTCTACCTCATGATGGTCATCATCGGCATCACCAGCTGGCCCGGCTATGCCCGGTATGTCCGCGCGGAGTTTCTGCGCCTGCGCCAGCAGGACTTCGTTCAGGCCGCGGTGGCGGCCGGGTTGCCGCTGCCCTCGATCCTGTTCCGTCACATGCTGCCCAACGGGGTGGGGCCGGTGCTGGTGGCGGCAAGCTTCGGAGTGGCGGCGGCGATCCTGGCCGAGGCCACCCTGAGCTTTCTGGGTCTGGGGCTGGTGGGCGAGCCGTCCTGGGGTGAGATGCTCAACCAGGCGGTGCAGTCTTCGAGCTTCAACTGGTGGATGGCGGCCTTCCCGGGGGGCGCCATCTTCCTCACGGTGTTCGCCTACAACCTCATCGGCGAGGCCCTGCGCGACGCCATCGACCCCTATCTGGGCAAGGCCGCCTGATGCTGCTGGAGGTGGAAAACCTGGCCGTCACCCTGGGCACCGGCGAGCACAGCGTGCGCGCCGTGGACGGCGTGAGCTTCTCGCTCGAGCGCGGCGAGACCTTTTGTCTTGTCGGCGAGTCGGGCAGCGGCAAGTCCATCACTGCGCTGTCCATCATGCGCCTGTTGCCGCGCGACGCGCTGCGCGCATGCAGCGGCAGCATCCGCTTCATGGGGACGGGCATGGGTCGGGCGGAAGACCTGCTGCAGGCGCCCGAGGAACGCATGCAGCAGATCCGCGGCGGGCGCATCGCCATGATCTTTCAGGAGCCGATGACCTCGCTCAACCCGGTGTTCACCATCGGCGAGCAGATCCTCGAGACGCTGCGCCTGCACTTCCCCGAACTGGGCGAGGGAGAGGCCCGCGCACGGGTGCTGGCGGCCCTGCGCGAGGTCCGCTTGCCGCAGCCGGAGCTGCGCATGCACAGCCATCCGCACCAGCTCTCCGGCGGCCAGCGGCAGCGTGTGATGATCGCCATGGCCATCGCCTGCCAGCCCGATCTGCTGATCGCCGACGAGCCGACCACCGCGCTCGATGTGACCGTGCAGGAAGGCATCCTCAAGCTGATGAAGGACCTGCAGCGGCGCACCGGCATGGGCCTGCTGTTCATTACTCACGACTTTGGCGTGGTGTCGCACATCGCCGATCGCATCGGCGTGATGCAGAAGGGGCGGCTGGTGGAGCAGGGCGAGACGCGCCGCGTGATTCGCGCTCCGCAGCACGACTACACGCGGCATCTCATCGAGGCCCTGCCCGAGAATCTCAAGCGTCGCCGTCCGCCCGAGCCGGTGGCGTCCGATGCCGAGCCGCTGATCCGGCTCAAGGACCTGGAGATCCATTTCCCGATCCGCAAGGGGCTGCTGCGCCGCGAGGTGGATCGCGTGCGGGCGGTGGATGGCGTCAGCCTGGAGATCCCCCGCGGCAGCATCCTGGCGCTGGTGGGCGAGTCGGGCTGCGGCAAGACCACGCTGGGCCGCGGCATCCTGCGCCTGGTGGAGCCCACCGCCGGCCAGGTCTGTTTCGGCGATACCGACCTGCTGGCGCTGGATCGGCGTGCCCTGCGGCCGATGCGGCGGCACCTGCAGATCATCTTCCAGGATCCCATGTCCTCGCTCAATCCGCGCCTCAGCGTGGCGGCCATCCTCACCGAGCCGATGGCGGTGCACGGCATCGGCGCCGACCGCGAGGAACGCATCGAGCGCGCCGCCGCGCTGCTCGAGCGGGTGCAGCTGCCGCGTGATGCCCTGTGGCGCTACCCGCACGAGTTCTCGGGCGGCCAGCGCCAGCGCATCGGCATCGCCCGCGCACTGGCGCTGTCGCCGGAGTTCATCGTCTGCGACGAGATCACCTCGGCGCTGGATGTCTCGGTGCAGGCCGAGATCCTGCAACTGCTGCTGGCGCTGCGCCGCGAGCAGGGGCTCACGCTGCTGTTCATCACCCACAACATCGGCGTGGTGGACTATCTGGCCGACCGCACGGCGGTGATGAAAGCCGGGCGCATCGTCGAACTGGGGGAAACCGAACAGGTCATCAATCGGCCCCGGCATTCCTACACGCAGCGGCTCATCGCCGCCGTGCCCAGGGTGGATCCGGATTGAGCAGGGCCGTCAGGCGCGCGGCAGCTCGATGCGCGGTTTCTTGCGGTTGCGGCGAAACAGCACCGCCATGTTGCCGATGCGTTGCACCAGCTCGGCGCCGCTCTGCTCGCACAGTTCGCGGATGGCGGCGTCGCGTGCCTCGCGGTCGCCCGCCGAGACCTTGACCTTGACCAGCTCGTGCGCGGTCAGCGCCTGCTCCAGTTCCTCGTACACGCTGTCCCGCAGCCCCTGCTGGCCCACCATCACCACCGGGCGCAGGGCATGGGCAAGGCCACGCAGGTGCTTCTTCTGGGGTTCGCTAAGCGGCATGAGCGTGTTCCTGATGGACGGGGCGCGCATTCTAGCATCCTGTCGTGGAGCAGGGGATTCTGCTAGATTTGCCGAAAACAGGGGAGAACTCGATACGGTGCGCCATCACCACCTTTTTGCCTGGTTGCTGATTGCCCTGGCCTTTGTCCCGGCTTGGGCAGGAGCCGATCATCCTAAGCCCCAGATCTACACCTGGTCGGTGGTGCCCCAGTTCAGTCCCACGGCGGTGCACCGCGACTGGACCCCGCTGCTCGATTATCTGCAGAAGAAGACGGGGCAGCGTTTCAGGCTGGTTACGGCCGACAGCTTCGACTTCTTCGAAGGCAACCTGTACCAGGGGCGTTTCGATTTTGCCTACGCCAATCCCTATCAGACCCTGCTCGCCCACCGCTACCAGGGCTATGTCCCGCTGGTGCGGGACGGGCGCAGCCGTCTGACGGGCATTCTCGTCGTGCGTCGTGACAGCCCGATCACCGACCTGCATCAGCTCGAAGGCAGGAAGATTGCCTTTGCCGCGCCGAATGCCTTTGCCGTTTCGCTCTACATGCGGGCGCTGCTCAGCGAGCGCTTTGGCCTGCACTTCGACCCGGTGTACACCGGTACCCACAGCAATGCCTATCGGCAAGTCCTGCTGGGGCGGGTGCCGGCCTGCGGCGGGGTGTATCGCACGCTGCGCAAGGAACGGCCGGAGGTACAGGCCAGTCTGCGCGTGATCTACGAGGCACCCAGCACCATCACCCATGCCGTGATGGCGCATCCGCGGGTGCCGGAGCCGGTGCGCGAGGCGGTGCGGCAGGCCATCCTCGAGCTGCGCGAAACGGAGCAGGGGCGCCGGCTGCTTGCATCGGTGTTCCTGCCCGAGCCGGTGGCCGCCGATTTCGAGCGTGACTACAAGCCGCTCGAGGCGCTGAACCTCGACAAGTATGTCGTGGTTCCCGAGGTGCCGTGATGCGCTGGTGGCGCCGGCTTGGCTTGCATGCTCAGCTGATCCTGGTCAGCGGCCTCATCATGGGCATCAGCCTGCTGGCGACCACGCTGTGGAGCGTCCATGAGGAACGGGATCGGCTGCTCGAGGAGTACCGGCAGCAGGATCTCAGCCTGGCGCGGATGATCGCGCTGGCCTCGGGCTACCAGGTGATTGCCGGTCGCCTCGACGAGTTGGAGTCGCTGCTTCTCAAGTTTGCCCTCTTTCCTTCCGTGGAGGAGCTGGCGGTAACCGATGCGCAAGGGCGCGTGCTGTCGCGCGTAAGGGTAGAGAAGGGCAGCCCTCGGGCCACATACGACCAGCTCAAGCTGGCGGTTCCCCAAACGACGAAGACGGGTGCGGCGAGCGTGCGGGAACGGGGAGATCGCCTGGTGGTATGGCACCCCGTCGAGACTTCGACCCGGGTCGGCTGGGTGCGTCTGGTGATGGACGTTTCCGGGATCAGGGTATTGGTCCGACACATCCTCGTCGACAATCTCAAGGCAGCCATCGCCATGGTGGTTCTGGACATCGCCGTATTGCTGCTGATCCTCTATCTGCCCGGCAAGACTTTCCGCCGCGCCGTCGAATTTGCCCGTGAACTGACCCGCCATCCGGGCCGGCAGCTCGAGATGGAAGGCGGCTCGCGCGAGGTGAACGAGCTCATCGCGGCCCTCAACCGCTCCTCGCGCGAGCTGAAGGAAAGCCGCGACGAGCTGGAGGCCCTGAACCGGGAACTGGCGCGCCATGTCGAGGCGCGCACCGAGGCCCTGTGGGAGAGCCGCGAACAGCAGCAGCTCCTGCACCAGGCCATCGACCAGAGCAGTGCCGGCGTCATCATGCTCGACGAGGCCTTCCGCCTGCGTGAAGCCAACCCGGCCTTTACCGCAATCACGGGGCACGATTCGGAGTCGCTGCAGGGTGCCCATGTGCTCAGGCGGTTGTGGTCGAAACGCAATGCATCAGGTCTTTACGGCGACCTGGAGCGCGAACTCAAGGCGGGTCGCCCCTGGCAGGGCGAGTTCATGGCCGAGGCACGGGATGGCACGCCGTTGTGGGTTGCGCTCCTCGCCACGCCGGTGGTGGATCGCTATGGCCGGCGCCATTATCTGATCACGCTCGACGACATTACCGAGCGCAAGCACTACGAGGCGCAGCTTGTTCGCCAGGCCAACTACGATGCGCTCACCGGCCTGCCCAATCGCATCCTGGGCCTGGATCGCCTGCGCCAGGCCATCCAGCGCGGCAAGCGGATCGGCAGCCACACGGTCCTGATGTTCATCGACCTGGACCGTTTCAAGGAGATCAACGACACCCTGGGCCACCGCATCGGCGATCTGCTGCTGATCGAGGCCGCGGGCCGGCTGACCGGCTGTGTCCGCGAGGAAGACACCGTGGCCCGCCTCGGTGGTGACGAGTTCCTGGCCGTCCTGTCCGGGGTCGAGGATCCGGCCACCATGGAGGCGGTGGCGGAGAAGATTCTGCTGCATCTCTCGCAGCCGTTCCAGATCGAGGGCCATGAGCTGCGCATCGGCGCCAGCATCGGCATCGCCGTCGCGCCCGACGACAGCGACGATCCGGAGACCCTGCTGCGCTTCGCCGACACCGCCATGTACCGGGCCAAGGAGGCGGGCCGAAACCGCTTCCACTACTACACCCGTTCGATGAACGAGGAGGCCGTGGAGCGGTTGCGCATCGGCCAGGCCCTGCATCGTGCCCTGCGGGACGATGAGCTGGCGTTGCACTTCCAGCCCATCCTGCGGGCCGGAGATCGGGCGGTGGCGGGTGCCGAGGCCCTGCTGCGCTGGCATTCCAGCGAGCTGGGGCCGGTGGGCCCCGATCGCTTTGTCCCGATCGCCGAGGAAAACGGCCTCATCGTGCCCATCGGCCGCTGGGTGCTGTTCCAGGCCTGTCGACAGGCATCGGAGTGGCCTCGCGCGCACTTCGTCAGTGTCAATGTCGCCTATCAGCAGTTTCGCGACGATCGTTTCGTGGAGGATGTCGCCGATG
>JALWNJ010000105.1 GCA_026995955.1 Gammaproteobacteria bacterium | reverse complement strand
CTGTTATACCTCGCCTCATCTGCGCCGCTACAACGAGCGCATGCGCCTGGATGGCCGCGAGGTTGAGGACGACGCGCTGTGCGCCGCCTTCGAGGCGGTGGAGGCCGCTCGCGGTGACACCAGCCTGAGCTACTTCGAGTTCGGCACCCTCGCGGCGCTGTGGCTGCTGCACCGGCAGGGGCCAGATCTGGCCGTGCTCGAGGTGGGCCTGGGGGGGCGGCTGGATGCGGTGAACGCGGTGGATCCGAGTGTCGGTCTGATCACGGCCGTGGCGCTGGATCACGCCGACTGGCTGGGCTCGGACCGCGAGACCATCGGCCGCGAGAAGGCGGGCATCCTGCGCCCCGGCCGGCCGGCGGTGTGCAGCGACCCCGCGCCGCCGTCCAGCATCGATGCGGTGGCAAGGTCGATCGGCGCCGAACTGCACCGCCTGGGGCGGGACTTCCGGCTGCAGGCGCAACCTTCCGGCTGGTCGTTGCAGGTGCCTGGCTTGCCCGATCTGGGGCCATTGCCCGAGCCGGCCCTGCCCGGTGCCTTCCAGCGTTACAACGCGGCAGGGGCCCTGCGCGCCCTGCAACTGGCCGGTCTTGCGCTGGAGCCCGAGGCCACCGCACGGGGGCTGCGCGCCGCGCACCTGCCGGGACGCTTGCAGCAGCAGGGCCACGATCCGCAGTGGCTCTACGATGTGGCGCACAATCCCCATGCCACCCGCGCCCTGGCCGACTGGCTGTCGAGCCATCCGGTGCCGGGCCGCCAGGTGGCCGTGCTCGGGGTGATGGCGGACAAGGACCTGCCGGCGATGATCGAGCCGTTGCAGGGACGCTTTGCCCACTGGATCTGTGTCACCCCCCGTATCGAGCGCGCTTTGCCGGCGGAGGAGCTGGCCGGTCTCCTGCGCGCCGCGGGTGTCGCGCGCACGGTGACCGTGGCACGCAGTGTCGGCGACGGGGTGGCACGCGCGGCGGCCGAGGCCGGCAGCGGCGACCGGGTCGTGGTGTTCGGTTCCTTCTATACCGTGGGCGAGGCGCTGGATTATAATGGCGCCTCGCCCGATCAGGTTCCCTGACTTGGACATCTCGCTCAAACAGCGCCTCGCCGGTGCCGTTGTCATCATCGCCCTCGGCGTGATCTTCATCCCGCTGCTGCTCGACGGCGCGGGCATGGAGGAGTACCGGCGCCTGAAGATGAACATGCCGGAGCGCCCCGAGTACGAATTCCCCGTGGTGGTGCCGGAGAAGCCCATGCCTCCGGCCCCGGAGCGCACGGCAAAGGCCCCCGATGGGGAGCCGGCCCAGACACGGACCAGCTCCGGGGCTTCCGCGCACGGGCAGCGCAGCCGTACACGCACAGCCGCCACAGCGCCAGCCTCGAAGCCGAAACCGATACCAACGGCCAAACCTGCCCGTCGCATCAAGCCCGCCTTCGTGGTGCAGCTCGCCAGCTTCGAGAAGCGCGACAATGCCCGTACCCTGGTCGAGAAGTTGCGCAAGGCCGGTTTCGAGAGTTTCATCGAGACGCATCGGCTTGCCGGCCGGCGCCTGTACCGGGTCAAGGTGGGGCCGATGCTGCGGCGCGAGGATGCGAAACGGACCCTGGCGCGGCTGGAACGGAAGTTTCACCTCAAGGGCAGCATCCAGAACTGGCATCCCGCTGACGCACAATGATTCCCGCTGCTACACTTTCCTCAGGAGGCTGAATGAACTGGCTCGACTTCTTCATCATCGGCGTGATCGCCATCTCCACGATCATCAGCCTGTTTCGCGGCTTCACCAAGGAGGCCATCTCGCTGGCCAGCTGGGTCATTGCCTTCTGGGTGGCGCTGGGCTTCTCGGCCGAACTGGCGGCCGAGCTCGAGGGCTGGATCCGCAGTCCAACGGCACGCCTGGCCGCGGCCTTTGCGCTGCTGTTCGTGGTCACCGTGATTTTGGGCGGGGTGGTCAATTTCCTGGTCAGCCAACTGGTGGAGAAGACCGGCCTGTCCGGCACCGATCGCGCGCTGGGTGCCGTTTTCGGCCTGGTGCGCGGGGTGCTGATCGTGGTGGTGCTCACCCTGCTGGCGGGGCTCACCACGCTGCCCAGGGAGCAGTGGTGGCAGCATTCGGCCCTGATCGGCGGCTTCGAGGATGGCGCGCTGTGGCTGCGCCAGTACATTCCGGACGATCTCGCCGGAGAGATACGCTTCTGATCCACGCCAACCAGCGAGGCTAACGCCATGTGCGGAATCATCGGCATCGTCGGTCACCACCCGGTCAACCAGGCCCTGTACGACGGCCTGACCGTCCTGCAGCACCGTGGCCAAGATGCCGCCGGCATCGTCACCTGCGACGAGGGCCAGTTCTTCCTGCGCAAGGACAACGGCCTGGTGCGCGATGTGTTCAACGCCCATCACATGCAGCTCTTGCGCGGCAACATGGGCATCGGCCACGTGCGCTATCCCACGGCCGGCACCAGTTCGTCGGCCGAGGCGCAGCCGTTCTACGTCAATTCGCCCTACGGCATCGTGCTGGGACACAACGGCAATCTGACCAACGCCGCCGAGCTGAAGGAAGAGCTGTTCAAGCAGGATCGGCGCCACATCAACACGCGCTCTGACTCCGAGATCCTGCTCAACATCCTGGCCCAGGAGCTGCTCAGGCAGAAGGGCCTCAAGTTGACCCCCAACGATGTGTTCGATGCGGTCGCGGGGGTGCACCGACGCGTGCGCGGGGCCTACGCCGTGGTGGCGATGATCACCGACTATGGGATCCTGGCCTTCCGCGATCCCTACGGCATTCGGCCGGTGGTGTTCGGCTTCCGCGAGACCCCGGAGGGACGCGAGGTGATGGTGGCATCGGAGAGCGTGGCACTGGATACCCAGGGTTTTGTTCTGGAACGCGACCTGATGCCAGGCGAGGCCATCTTCATCGAGCCCAGCGGCATGGTGCATACCCGCGTCTGTGCCGAGGATACGGTGTATTCGCCCTGCATCTTCGAGCACGTCTACTTCGCTCGGCCGGATTCGGTGATGGACGATGTGTTCGTGCACAAGGCGCGCATGCGCATGGGCGAGAAACTGGCGGCCCGCATCCTGCGCGAGTGGCCCGATCACGACATCGACGTGGTGATCCCCATTCCCGACACCAGCCGCACTTCGGCCATGGAGCTGGCCGCCGAGCTGGGCGTGAAGTATCGCGAGGGCTTCATCAAGAACCGCTACATCGGCCGCACCTTCATCATGCCCGGCCAGCAGTTGCGGCGGAAGTCGGTGCGTCAGAAGCTCAATCCCATCGCCGCCGAGTTCAAGGACAAGAATGTGCTGCTGGTGGACGACTCCATCGTGCGCGGGACCACCTCGCGCGAGATCGTGCGCATGGCGCGCGATGTCGGGGCGCGCAAGGTGTACTTTGCCTCGGCCGCGCCACCGATCCGCTATCCCAACATCTATGGCATCGACATGCCCAGCTCCGAGGAGCTGATCGCGTGGAACCGTACCGAGGAGGAGGTGGCCCGGGCCATCGAGGTGGACCGTCTTCTGTACCAGGATCTGGACGACCTCATCGAGGCCGTGCGTGCCGGCAATCCCCGCATCGAGCGCTTCGACACCTCGGTGTTCACCGGCGAGTACATCACCGAGGTCAATGATGACTACTTCGACCGCATCAAGGCCGAGCGCGGTGAGCAGGCGCGCAAGGATCCGCCTGAAGGCGTGGTGGGGATCGACCTGCACAACAATGCCTGATGTGCTGCGCCGCGCACTGCTGGCATGCTTCCTGTGCCCGCCATTGCTGATGGCCGACATGCAGACCCAAACGGGTGAGGCGGTCACCGGCTGGCCCGGGGTGGCGGAGACGCTGGAGCGGCTCTACCCCGGGCAGCGCCGGATGAGCGGACTGGTGGTGAGCATTTCGCAGCAACGCCTGTACCGGCTGCAGGACGGGCGGGTACTCGAATCCTGGCCGGTGTCGACCTCGCGCTACGGGGCCGGCAGCGAGGCCGGCAGCTACCGCACGCCGCTGGGCCTGCACCGGGTGCGCGAGCGCATCGGGGCCGATCTGCCGGAAGGGGCCATCATCAGCGGGCGCATCCCCACCGGCGAGGTGGCCGAGCTGGTTCAGGAACCGCGCGCCACCGACGACGACCTGGTGACCTCGCGAATCCTCTGGCTGGAAGGTCTCGAGCCCGGGCTCAACCAGGGCGAGGGCGTGGATTCGCACGCGCGCTACATCTACATCCACGGTACCCACGAGGAGGGGCTCATCGGCCAGCCGGCCTCCAAGGGATGCATCCGCATGTACAACCGGGATGTGATCCGCCTGTTCGACAAGACGCCGAGCGGCACCCTGGTCCTGATCCTGCCTTGAGGACTGCATCAAGTCGGACGCATTCCGGCCGATAATCAGGCATGAGCCGCCATTCGGGGTGGTCGGGGAGTCGCATGCCGCAACAGCCTGCCCAGATCCTGCGTTTCTGTGTCGGTGTCGTGGCGCTTGCGCTGGATTCCGTCGTGGTGCGTCGCATCGTGCCCTTTCCCAAGGGACTGGTGCGGCTCGACCGCGAACGGCACCACTGCGGCGTGTTCCGCGACGAGGGGGTGCTGGTCTCGGTCATCGACCTGCGCGTGGTGCTGGGGCAAAAGGAACGCTGCAGCGACCAGCCTCCGGTGATCATCATCGAAACCGGCGGAAGGCATTACGGGCTGCTGGTCGATGCCGTGGACGGACTGGTTCCGGCCGGCCGGGGGAGGCCGGCGTCGCTTCCCCGGCCGCTGCCCGCGGGGCTGTTCCCTCGTACCTGGCTCATCGACGAGGATCTGGTGCTGGAACTGGATGCGGCCTGCGTCATCCGTGCGCAGCCCCTGCCCGCCGGTTGGCACGCGCCTTTCTTCCCCGCAGCCGCCGAGGTTCCGAAAGAGGAGCCCGAGCGCAGCGCCACATCCACGCAGGATCGTGGCCCGCCCGGGCGTCCGACGGTATCCTCCCGGCCGACGGTTCATGCCGAGGAGGCTTCGCCACCCGTGTCGCCGCCTGCTTCGCGCAAGTTCGGATCGGCTGCGGAACCCCCGGGCAGGGACAGGGCTGGCACGCCTGCATCCCGGGCGCCAACCCCCGCGAAGGAGGCGTCAGACCACCCGCCGCGCGAGCGGGAGACCAAGCCGCAAGCGCGGCCTGCAAGGCCCGTTCCTGCTCCGCGTCGCAGCGGCCTCTCCGCGCATACGCGTCCGGCCGCCGACAGGCCCGCCAGGGCAGCGGCTTCGCCAGCCCCGGCGGAGGAGGGGGCCGGGGCCGGGCATCCGGTCAGCCCGGCGTCATGGCCCGATTACGGGGAGCCGGTGCAGGATGACTACGGCGAACCCGGTGGGCGCGGGGTGCTGGTCTGGCTGTTGCTGATCCTGCCGCTCGTTGCGGCCGGCCTGATTATCTGGGCGCTGAAAGTCGGCTCGCCTTCTGCGCTGCCGCCATCGTCGCGGCCCATGGCCATGCCGCCGCCCTTCCTGCTTGCCGCCATCCCCGAAGCGGTGCGTGCCCCTGGCCGCTCCCTGGATGCACCCTGGCCACCACCCCGGCCCGGAACAGGGACCCAGCCCGAGGCATCGGGCAGTGAGGCCCCGTCCCCCGAGGTCACTGTGCTGGCCGAGGAAGGCAATCTGAGCCTCACGCGCAAGGGCAGATCGCTGATCCTGCATCTGAAGGCAGGCGCCGCAGTGGCACTGCCGGACGAGGCCACCTCGGCGGCGGCCGACGAGACGGAACCCGAGCCGACGGCGGGCCGCCCGACCGTGACCCATCCGGAGCGGTCGGGTCGGATCCGGGAAGGGCGCGAGGCCCCTCCGACGGCAAGGGGAGAAAAAAAGCGTGACCATCCGCTGGTGCCGGCAGAGGAAGCCGGTGGGTGCAGACCCCGGCGCATCACGACGCAGCGCATGGCCCATGTGGTCAGGCGTGGCGACACCCTGTGGCACATCGCCATCCGCTATCTGGGCAACCCTTGGCGCTATCCCGAACTGGCGCGGCTGTCCCGCATCCGCGATCCGGATCTGATCTATCCCGGGGACCGTGTAATCATCCTCATAGAACAGGTGCAGCACTGTTTGCCGGACATCAGCTGATTTCCTGGCGTTGGTCCCCTGGGTTTCATGCGCCTGATTGTGCACTCCAGGATCTTCCGCATTACAGCGGGGCAGGGAGATTTGACGGGACCGGGCTGCTGACCTACCATCGAAAGGCATTCGGAGGCGCTGATTTGAGCCACAGCTTGCGGGCGCTTGACAAGTACAGCTAAAGCGGGATCGACCTGCTCGTGGTGGCAGGTTTTTTTGTGCCCGCGTCTTCAGAGGACCATACCATGGACACTTTCGACTTCGACACGCTGGCGATCCGCGCGGGCATCCATCGCACCCCGGAGGGGGAGCACTCGGAACCCATCTTTCCCACCTCGAGTTTCGTCTTCGAGAGCGCGGCGCAGGCGGCGGCGCGTTTCTCCGGCGAGGAGCCGGGCAACATCTATGCCCGCTTCACCAACCCCACGGTGCGCGTGTTCGAGGAGCGCCTGGCGGCGCTGGAGGGCGGCGCGTCCTGCGTCGCCACCAGTTCCGGCATGGCCGCTATCCTCGCCACCTGCATGGCGCTGCTCAGGGCGGGGGATCACAT
>JALWNJ010000104.1 GCA_026995955.1 Gammaproteobacteria bacterium | reverse complement strand
GGCCGCTTCCGCTGTGCCGGCGGCCGTTGCCGTTTCCGCTGCCGAACCGGCGGCTGGCGCGGTGTCCGGTGAGCAGGTCTATCGCCGCGCCTGCGCCAGCTGCCACGACAGCGGCGATGGGGGCGCGCCGCGGCGCGGGGATGCCCAGGCCTGGGCCTGGCGCCTGCCCTATGGGCGCGAGATGCTGGCCCGCCATGCCCGCGAGGGCTGGGGCGACATGCCGCCGCGAGGGGGGCATCCGGACCTGTCGGATGCGGAGGTCGATGCGGCGACGGACTGGCTGCTCGCCCAATAACTTCCCGACGGCCGGGTCATCCGGCCGCTCCCGGGCGGGGCCGTGTGATCTGGCGCGGCCCCGTGTCATTTCGCCCGGTTTTCGCTCCATTACTTGATCCAGGTCATTTCTCCCCTTGCCGTGCATGGGCATCCTGTGCGCAAGGCGCGGCCCAGCCTCGGGTGGGTTGCGCCCGGGCTTTCCGATTCAACGGCAAGTTAGGGGAGAACGATGGAAACCTACAACTACAAGGTCGTGCGCCAGTTCGCCATCATGACGGTGGTCTGGGGCATCGTCGGCATGCTGGTGGGGGTGATCATCGCCGCCCAGCTGGTGTGGCCGGCGCTCAACTTCGACATCCCGTGGCTGACCTTCAGCCGTCTGCGTCCGCTGCACACCAATGCGGTGATCTTCGCCTTCGGCGGCTCGGCGCTGTTCGCCACCTCGTACTATGTGGTGCAGCGAACCTGCCATACGCCGCTGTTCGCGCCGAAACTCGCGGCCTTCACCTTCTGGGGCTGGCAGGCGATCATCGTGGCGGCGGCCATCACCCTGCCGCTTGGCATCACCACCTCGAAGGAGTATGCCGAGCTGGAGTGGCCCATCGACATCGCCATTGCCGTGGTATGGGTGAGCTACGCCATCGTGTTCTTCGGCACCATCATGAAGCGCAAAACCAGCCACATCTATGTGGCCAACTGGTTCTATGGCGCCTTCATTCTCACCGTTGCCCTGTTGCACATCGTCAACAGCGCTGCCTTGCCGATCTCCCTGACCAGCTGGAAGTCGTATTCGGTTTACTCGGGTGCCATCGACGCGATGGTGCAGTGGTGGTATGGCCACAACGCGGTCGGTTTCTTCCTCACCGCCGGATTCCTCGGCATGATGTACTACTTCGTGCCCAAGCAGGCCGGCCGGCCGGTGTATTCCTATCGCCTGTCGGTAGTGCACTTCTGGGCCCTGATCGCCATCTACATGTGGGCCGGCCCGCACCATCTGCACTACACCGCGCTGCCCGACTGGACCCAGTCGCTGGGCATGATCTTTTCGCTGATCCTGCTGGCACCCTCCTGGGGTGGCATGATCAACGGCATCATGACCCTGTCCGGGGCCTGGCACAAGCTGCGTGACGACCCCATCATCCGCATCCTCATCGTCAGCCTGTCGTTCTACGGCATGTCCACTTTCGAAGGGCCGATGATGTCGATCAAGACCGTCAACGCCCTCTCGCACTACACCGACTGGACCATCGGCCATGTGCACTCCGGTGCCCTGGGCTGGGTGGCCATGGTGTCCATCGGCTCGATGTACGTGCTGATCCCCAAGCTGTTCGGCAAGAAGGAGATGTACAGCACGAAGCTCATCGAGGCGCACTTCTGGACCGCCACCATCGGCGTGGTGCTGTACATCGCAGCGATGTGGATCAGCGGCGTGATGCAGGGCCTGATGTGGCGCGCGGTCAACCCCGACGGCACGCTGACCTACAGCTTCGTCGAGTCGGTCGAGGCCATGCATCCGTTCTACTTCGTGCGCTTCCTCGGCGGCGTGGTGTTCCTGAGCGGCATGCTGCTGATGGCCTACAACGTGTGGAAGACGGTGGCCGGTTCCCAGCCGGCGGAAGACGCCGTCCCGCAGCCTGCCTGATGGAGGTGAGTCATGAGTCATGAAGTCGTAGAAAAGAACATTGGCCTGATGGTCATCTTCATCCTGATCGTGGTCAGCTTCGGCGGGCTGGCGGAGATCGTGCCGCTGTTCTTCCTCGACCAGACCACCAAGCCGGTGGAGGGGCTGAAGCCCTACACTGCCCTGCAGCTGGAAGGGCGGGACGTGTACATCCGCGAGGGCTGCTATGTCTGCCACTCGCAGATGATCCGACCGTTCCGTGCCGAGACGGAGCGCTATGGTCACTACTCGGTGGCCGGCGAATTCGTATACGACCATCCCTTCCAGTGGGGTTCCAAGCGTACCGGGCCGGACCTGGCGCGCGTGGGCGGGCGCTACTCCGACGAATGGCACCGCGTGCACCTGATCAATCCGCGTGACGTGGTGCCGGAGTCGGTAATGCCGGGTTATCCCTGGCTGGCCGAGAACAAGATCGACGCCAGCAAGACGCCGCTGAAGATGAAGACCCTGCGCACCCTCGGCGTGCCCTACACCGACGAGCAGATTGCCAACGCCAGCAAGGAAGTGGAGGGCAAGACGGAAATGGACGCCCTCATTGCCTATCTGCAGAACCTCGGCACCGCGATCAAGACGAGGAGGTAGGCCATGGACGCAACCATCACGCACTGGCAGGCCGTCGTTCACAGCTACTGGACGGTGGTCCTGTTCGCGACCTTCATCGGTATCTGGGCCTGGGCCTGGAGCGACAAGCGCAAGAAGGCCTTCGACGAGGCGGCGCGCCTCGCGCTGGATGACGACGACGAGGTCATCGAGGCCACGAAACGGGAGGTGAATCAATGAGCACCGGACTTTCCATCTACATCTCGGTCATCGTGCTGCTGAACATCTTCGGCTGCGTATGGCTGATCCTCTGGACCAGCAAGAAGCGGGCCGGAGAGGCCAGCGCCGGCGAGGTGACCGGCCACGAATGGGACGGCCTGCAGGAGTACAACAATCCCCTGCCGCGGTGGTGGCTGTACCTGTTCTACATCACCATCGTGTTCGCCCTGGTGTATCTGGTGCTGTATCCGGGGCTCGGCAAGTGGCAGGGCATCCTCGGCTGGAACCAGGTCAAGCAGTGGCAGGAGGAGGTTCAGCAGGCCGAGAGCAAGTACGGCCCGATCTTCGCACAGTTCAGCGACAAGCCCATCCCGGCCCTGCTCGAGGAACCGCAGGCGCTGGCCATGGGCAAGCGCATCTTCCTCAACTACTGCGCCGTATGCCACGGTTCGGATGCGCGCGGGGCCCCGGGCTTCCCCAATCTGACCGATGACGAGTGGCTGTGGGGTGGCACGCCGGAGCGCATCGAGGAGACCATCACCATTGGTCGTCAGGGAACCATGCCGGCCTGGGGGCCGACGCTTGGCGAGGAAGGCGTGGAGGCCGTTGCGCACTATGTGCTGAGTCTCTCCGGACGCAAGCACGATGCCGCGCTGGCCAGAAAGGGCGAGGAGAAGTTCAAGACCCTGTGTGTGGCCTGCCATGGCGTGGACGGCAAGGGCAACCCGATGCTCGGTGCCCCGGACCTCACCAACAACAGCTGGCTGTATGGTGGTTCGCTTGGTGCCATCAAGAAGACCATTGCCGAGGGTCGCAAGGGTCACATGCCGGCGCATGGCGACTTCCTTGGCAAGGACAAGGTGCACCTGGTTGCCGCCTATGTCTACAGCCTGACCCACAAGAGCAAGTAGCCTGGCGTCCCTCGGGATGCAGTGGCCGGCGCCCATCGGGTGCCGGCCTTTTTGCGTGCAGCGTCTATACTCCGGGTGGCAACATCCGAACACCATGAATTGGGAGGGGCTCCATGGAAACCACGCATGGCGACCATCATGCCGGTGGGCCGGATGCCGGCTTGCCGGCCATCCAGCAGGTTGTTTCGGTGCTTTGGCCGTCGTTTCTGACGGCGGGCATCGCCACCATCGTCACCTTTACCGTGTTCGACCCGCTGCAGATCGCCCAGTGCATGGGCGAGCCGGGGCTGACCCGTCTCGGTGCCTACAGTACCGGATTCTTTGTCTTCTGGCTGTTTGCCGCCGCCTCCAGTGGTCTGACCTGTTACTTCCGCCGGCCGACCGATCGCATCCGCGGCTGAGCCCATTCACGGCAAAATTGATCCAAAGCAAGGAAGCCTCGCCCCGGGGTAGCCAGAATAGGGCCGCTAGCGTTTCTGTGTATCGAATAATAACGGGGTGAACCATGGCTGAGCCGGCGCAGAAGGATGCGGTCGTAGAGGAGATCTACAAGAAGCACGAGAAGATCTATCCACGCGAGGTGCACGGGTTCTTCGCCCACATGCGCCTGCTGGCGATGACGGTGCTGCTGGGCCTGTACTATGGGGTGCCCTGGCTGCAGTGGGACGGGCGCCAGGCGGTGCTGTTCGATCTGCCGCACCGCAAGTTCTACATCTTCGACTGGGTATTCTGGCCGCAGGACTTCTTTTACCTCGCCCTGCTGCTGATGATCGCTGCCTTCGCACTGTTTTTCTTCACCACCCTGGCCGGACGCCTGTGGTGCGGCTACGCCTGCCCGCAGACGGTGTGGACCGAGCTGTTCATGTGGATCGAGCACCGCATCGAGGGGGATCGCCCGCAGCAGATCAAGCTCGACAAGTCGCCCTGGAACGCGCGCAAGATCCGCATCAAGGCCACCAAGCACGCCATCTGGTTCCTGCTGGCGCTTTGGACCGGCTTTACCTTCGTCGGCTACTTCACGCCCATCCGCGAGCTTTGGCACGATGTGCTGGCCTTCAACCTCTCGGGCTGGGAGACCTTCTGGATCCTCTTCTACGGCTTTGCCACCTGGGGCAATGCCGGCTTCATGCGCGAGCAGGTGTGCATCTACATGTGCCCCTATGCCCGTTTCCAGGCCGCCATGTTCGACCGCGACACGCTCGTCATCTCCTACGACGCCAAGCGCGGTGAGCCGCGCGGTTCGCGCAAGCGCGGCGTGGATCCACGCGAGCTGGGGCTCGGCGACTGCATTGACTGCACCCTGTGCGTGCAGGTCTGCCCGACGGGGATCGACATCCGGAACGGCCTGCAGTACCAGTGCATTGGCTGTGCCGCCTGCATCGACGTGTGCAACGAGGTGATGGAGAAGATGGGCTATCCCAAGGGGCTCATCCGCTACACCACCGAGAACCAGATGGAAGGCAAGCCGACACACATCCTGCGCCCGCGCATCGTCATCTACGGGCTGCTGCTGCTGCTGTTCACCAGCGCCACGCTCTACGGCATCGCCACCCGCACGCCGCTGGAGCTCGACATCATCCGCGATCGCAATACGCTGTACCGCGAGACCGACGAGGGGCTGGTGGAGAATGTCTATCAGCTCAAGATCGTCAACATGGACGAAAAGCCGCACCGTTATCGCCTGTCGATCAGGGGTCTGCCCGGCATGGTGCTCGATGCCGATCCGAATCCGGTGGAAGTGCCGGCCGGCTCGGTGCAGGAAGAAACGGTGCGGGTACGCGTCGATCCGGTGGAACTGAAGCGCGCCAGCAACGAGATATACTTCATCATCGAGGCAGAAGACGACCCAAAGCTGCGGCGCGAGGAAAAGGCCCGCTTCCTGGGGCCGGTGCTCTGAGGTACGCATGATGGACTTCAGCGAGGTCAGCACGATGAGTGACAATCGTCCCTGGTACCGGCATGGCTGGGTGTGGTTCGTGATCGCCCTGCCGCTGACGGCGGTGATCGCGGGGCTGTCTACCGTCTACATCGCGGCCAGTGACCCGGACAGCCTGGTGGTCGACGACTACTACAAGGAGGGTCTGGCCATCAACGCCGTGCTCGATCGCGAGCAGCAGGCGCGCCAGCTCGGGCTGCGTGCCGACCTGATGCTTTCGGGCGATCGCTTGCGCATCACGCTGCGGGCGGCGCAGCCGCTGGACGGGCTGGATCGGATCGAGGTGCGCTTCGTGCATCCCACCCGCAGCCGTTTCGACCGGGCAGTGACCATGGAGCGCATTGGCCCCGGGGTGTTCGAGGGGCGTCTCGAATCGGACCTGCCGGACACCCGCTGGTACGTGCACATTACCGATCCCGGGCAGAGCTGGCGCCTGCAGGGGCGGCTCGACAGTGCACGCGCACAGCGCCTGCACATCGATGCCGCAGTCATGCCGCACTGATCAGCGGGGACTCAGCTTCTCGAACGCGCGCAGGCCAAGGGCTTCGGCCAGGTGTGCCCGGTCGATGGCCTCCTCGGCCGCCAGGTCGGCAATGGTGCGCGCCACACGCAGAATGCGATGGTGGGCGCGGGTGGACAGGCGCAGGCGGGCGATGGCCTGATCGAGAAATCCGCGATCGCCGGCCGTCAGCCGGCAGTGCCGGTCCAGCAGGGCCCCCGACAGTCGTGCATTGATGCAGCGCTGGCGTGCCAGGGCCCTTTCCCGGGCCTGCACGACGCGTGCCCTGACCGTGGCACTGGGTTCGCCCGGCGCTAGCCCGGCCAGCTCGCGCGGATCCTGGCGCGGCACCTCGATCTGCAGGTCGATGCGGTCGAGAAAGGGCGCCGACAGACGGGCACGATGGCGTTCCTGCTGTGCCGGGGTGCAGCGGCAGTTGGCCTGGAGATCACAATCATAGCCCTGTGGACAGGGGTTCATCGCCGCCACCAGCTGGAAGCGGGCCGGGAAACGCGCCTGGCGCGCCGCCCGCGAGATGCTGACCTCGCCGGTCTCCAGCGGTTCGCGCAGCAC
>JALWNJ010000103.1 GCA_026995955.1 Gammaproteobacteria bacterium | reverse complement strand
ATGGTCAGACCATCTCCCAGCCCTACATCGTAGCGCGTATGACCGAGGCCCTGCTGGCGGGGGGTGTGCCCGACAAGGTGCTCGAGGTCGGCACCGGATCGGGCTATCAGGCGGCCATCCTGTCGCAACTGGTGCCGCGCGTGTTCACGACAGAGCGCATCCGCGACCTGCACGAGCGTGCACGCGGTCTGTTCCGTCAGCTGGGCCTGCGCAATGTGCAGGCCTGGCACTCCGACGGCAGCTGGGGTCTGAAGCAGCTCGCGCCCTTCGACGGCATCATTGTGACCGCCGCGGCCGAGGAGGTGCCGGCGGCACTGCTCGAACAGCTCGCCGTCGGCGGGCGCATGGTCATCCCCGTGGGGCGCAGCAACGACACTCAGCAGCTGCTCCGCATCACCCGCACCGAGACCCGCTACGAGCAGGAACGGCTCGAGCCCGTGGTCTTCGTGCCCCTGCGCAAGGGCGCCAACTGATGAAATGGTTCACCCCCCTCTATGTCCGGGTCATGCAATGGGCCGGCCATCCTCACGCCCCGGCCTATCTCGCCGGGTTGAGCTTTGCCGAGTCCTCGTTCTTCCCCGTGCCACCGGATGTGATGCTGGCACCGATGGTGGCGGCACGGCGCGAGCGTGCCTGGTGGTATGCCGCACTGACGACGCTGGCCTCGGTGGCAGGTGGCCTGCTGGGCTATGCCATCGGTTACTTTGCGCTGGAGGCCGTGGAACCCTTCATCTATGCGCACGGCTATGGTCCGGCCTATGACCGCGCCCAGGCCTGGTTCGAGCAGTGGGGGGTGTGGGTCGTGTTCCTGGCCGGTTTCACGCCCATTCCCTACAAGCTGTTCACCATCAGCGCGGGCGCGCTGGCGATGTCCCTGGTGCCATTCGTGCTGGCCTCGCTGGTCGGCCGTGGGGCCCGCTTCTTCCTGGTGGCGGCGCTGGTGTGGTGGCTGGGACCAAGGGTGGAACCGGTGGTGCGGCGCTACATCGATGCCATCGGCTGGAGTGTCGTGATCGTCGTGGCGCTGCTGGGAGCATGGGTCTGGCTGCGCGGCTGAAAGCGCTGACCCTGCTGCTCGTCGGGCTGCTGCTGGCGGCCTGCAGCAGCCCGTCACCCAGACATCTGCAGCCCGATACCTACAAGGTGCGACCAGGCGAGACCCTCTACTCCATCGCCTGGAAGCATGGTCTGGACTATCGCGTGCTGGCCCACTGGAACGGTATCCGCCCGCCCTACCGGATCTATCCCGGCCAGCGGCTCTACCTGCGTCCTCATGCCAGTCATCACCCCCCGCCAAAGAAGGCCAGGGCCAGCGGGCGCAAGCCAGGCACCCATGCCGCCCCGGCGGCGGCTGCAAAACCGGCCAGCAAACCCGCATCATCCACGGCCCGGAAACCGAAACCCCGCAAGCAGCAGACTACGGCTGGCAGGCCGCCCGCCAGGCTGACCTGGACCTGGCCTCTGCGCGGCCGCATCCTCAGGGGCTATCGCGAGGATGCGCCGGGCAGAAAAGGTATTGATATTGCCGGCAAACCGGGGCAACCTGTAGTTGCCGCCGCCAGCGGCAAGGTGGTGTACGCGGGGTCCGGTCTTGCCGGTTACGGCAACCTGCTCATCATCAAGCACAACAGCCGGTTCTTCAGCGCCTACGCCCACAATCGCAGGCTGCTGGTAAGGGAGGGGAGCCGGGTAAAAAAAGGGCAAAAGATCGCCGAGGTGGGCGATACCGATGCCGACCGCCCGATGCTGCATTTCGAGATCCGGCGAGACGGTCGTCCGGTGGACCCGCTGAGGTACCTGCCACGACGCTAAAGGATGGAGGACAGCATGACCAAAGTGGTGGACACGGAACGGGAACAGGAGATCGAAGCGGTCGATCCCGAGGCCATCGACGAGCCCGTCCCCGAAGCGGCGCTGGAGGAGGTGGAAATCACGCTCCCGGGCCCGGTCGCCGATGCCCTGCTGCCACCCGAGGAGGACGCTGCCCCGGACGCCGACAAGGTACTGGAGGAAAAGGCCGAACAGGTGTTCAAGGCCGGCGAGGTGCCCCGCAAGGAGCTCGATGCCACCAAACTCTATCTGAAGGAAATCGAATTCTCCCCCCTGCTCACGCCCGAGGAAGAGGTCTATTACGCGCGCCTGGCGCGCAAGGGTGACGAGCGGGGCCGCAGGAAGATGATCGAATGCAACCTGCGGCTGGTGGTGAAGATCGCGCGCCGTTACATGAACCGCGGGCTGGCGCTGCTCGACCTCATCGAGGAGGGCAACCTGGGCCTCATCCGCGCGGTGGAAAAGTTCGATCCCGAACGCGGTTTCCGCTTCTCCACCTACGCCACCTGGTGGATCCGCCAGACCATCGAGCGGGCCCTGATGAACCAGACCCGCACCATTCGCCTGCCCATCCATGTGGTCAAGGAGCTCAACGCCTACCTGCGCACCGCGCGCCAGCTCACCCAGGAACTGGGGCACGAGCCCACCGAGGAGCAGGTGGCCAAACGACTGGGCAAGTCGCTCAACGACATCAAGAAGCTGCTCAACCTCACCGAGCGCGCCACTTCCTTCGATGTCCCGGTGGGCAAGGAAGGCGACCGTTCCATGCTCGATGTCATTGCCGACGAACAGTGCGTGGAGCCGGACGAGCTGATCCAGGACAACGACATCGTCCAGTTCGTCGATGCCTGGTTGCAGGAGCTGGATCAGAAGCAGCGCGAGGTCATCATCCGCCGCTTCGGCCTCCATGGTTACGAGCGCGCCACCCTGGAAGAGGTCGGCAACGAACTGGGCGTGACGCGGGAGCGGGTGCGCCAGATCCAGATGGATGCCCTCAAGCGTCTGCGCCGCATTCTCGAGGCCCGCGGCTTCAGCGGCGACAATCTGCTCTGAGTGGGGTCTTCAATCTCCGGGCGGAATGATCCCCGCGACCACCCGCCGCCCCTCTGCCAGGATGATGTTCCAGGTGCGGCAGGCTGCGGCCCAGTCCATGACCTCCAGCCCCACCCCGCGCCGGGCGAACAGTGCGCGCAGGCGCGCCTCGGGAAAGACGATGCCGCGCCCGGTCCCCAGCAGGACGATCTCCGGCCCGAAGTCCAGCAGGCGTCCGAGCAGGGCTTCGTCGAGCGCATCCGGCGCGGCTGGCTGCCAGTCGTCGAATACCCCCTCGGGGGTGAGCAGCACCGGTCCCTCGTGGCGGTGTTCGTTGACCACCAGGCCATGCGCATCGTAGGCGCTGATGCGCAGTTGCGCGCCGCTCAGGTCCTCGCTGAACTTCATCCGTCGGCCTCCGTCAGGGGTTGCGCCAAGCATAGTCAGGGCAGGGCGGGGAGGCAATGCGCCTGGGGCCTCCGAGCCCGCGTTTTCATTGACAGGCGGGGCCGCGCTTGGGTATCTTGCACGGTTTCCAAAGCTCTGGATCCCCGCGTGGGCCGGAGCTTTGTCTTGAGCATCCCGGGCAGGCAGCACATTGAAAGACGAATTCCCAAGAATCAAACGGTTACCGCCGTATGTCTTCAACATCGTCAATGACCTGAAGGCCAGGGCCCGGGCCCGCGGCGAGGACATCATCGACTTCGGCATGGGCAACCCCGATCAGCCCACGCCGGAGCACATCGTGGCCAAGCTGGTGGAAGCGGCCCAGCGTGGCGATACCCACCGCTATTCCATGTCGCGCGGCATTCCGCGCCTGCGCCGCGCCATCTGCGCGTGGTACCAAAGCCGCTACGAGGTGGAGCTCGATCCGGAGACCGAGGCCATCGTCACCATCGGCTCCAAGGAGGGGCTGGCGCACCTGGCGCTGGCCACGCTTGGCCCGGGCGATGCGGTGCTGGTGCCCAACCCGGCCTATCCCATCCACCCCTATGGTTGCGTCATCGCCGGGGCCGACATCCGCCATGTGCCGCTGCGTCCGGACATGGACTTCTTCGGAGAGCTGGAAAAGGCCATCAAGGACTCCTGGCCCAAGCCCAAGATGCTCATCCTCAACTTCCCCGGCAACCCCACCACCCAGTGCGTGGAGCTGGACTTCTTCGAGAAGGTGGTGGCCATCGCCCGCGAGCACGAGATCTGGGTGGTGCACGACATTGCCTATGCCGAGATCGTGTTCGACGGCTACAAGGCGCCGTCCATCCTGCAGGTGCCGGGGGCCAAGGAGGTGGCGGTCGAGTTCTATTCGCTGTCCAAGAGCTACAACATGCCCGGCTGGCGCGTGGGCTTCATGGTCGGCAATCCGGTGCTGGTGGGGGCCCTGGCGCGCATCAAGTCCTATCTCGACTACGGCATGTTCACGCCCATCCAGGTGGCGGCCATCACCGCGCTGGAAGGGCCTCAGGACTGCGTGGCGGAGATCCGCGAGATGTACCGGCGCCGCCGCGATGTGCTGTGCGACGGCCTCGATTCCTGCGGCTGGCAGGTGGAGCGGCCGAAGGCGACCATGTTCGTCTGGGCACCGATTCCCGAGCCCTATCGCGAGATGGGCTCGCTGGAGTTTTCCAAGAAACTGCTGAAGGACGCCAAGGTGGCCGTCTCGCCCGGCATCGGGTTCGGCGAGTACGGCGACGACCATGTGCGCTTCAGCCTGATCGAGAACGAACACCGCACCCGTCAGGCGATCCGGGGCATCCGCCAGATGTTCCGCGCCGACGGCGTGCTCTGAAACGAGAGAGGAGACGCCGTGGAACCCGTCAAGGTCGGACTGCTGGGACTGGGCACCGTCGGTGGCGGCACCGCCACCGTGCTGTCGCGCAATGCCGAAGAGATCGCCCGTCGCGCCGGGCGCGGCATCGTCATCGATTATGCCGCGGCGCTGGATCTGGAGCGCGCGCGCGAGCTGGGGCTGGACTGCCGGCTCACGCAGGATGCCTTCGAGGTGGTGCGCGACCCCGGCATCGATGTGGTGGTGGAGCTGATCGGCGGCTATTCCCCCGCCCGCGAGCTGGTGCTCGAGGCCATCGACAACGGCAAGCATGTCGTGACCGCCAACAAGGCGCTGATCGCCCTGCACGGCAACGAGATTTTCGAAAAGGCCCAGGAGAAGGGCGTGATGGTGGCCTTCGAGGCCGCCGTGGCCGGCGGCATCCCCATCATCAAGGCGCTGCGCGAGGGACTGGCCGCCAACCGCATCGAGTGGGCCGCCGGCATCATCAACGGCACCGGCAACTTCATCCTCACCGAGATGCGCGACAAGGGCCGCGATTTCGAGGAAGTGCTGCGCGAGGCGCAGGCGCTGGGCTATGCCGAGGCCGATCCCACCTTCGATGTCGAAGGCATCGATGCGGCCCACAAGCTCACCATCATCGCCGCCATTGCCTTCGGCATCCCGCTGCAGTTCGACCGCTGCTACACCGAGGGCATCACCCGCATCACGCGCGAGGATGTGGCCTTTGCCGCCGAGCTGGGCTACCGCATCAAGCATCTGGGCATCACGCGCAAGACCGATGCGGGTGTCGAGCTGCGCGTGCATCCCACCCTGATCCCCGAGCGGCGCCTGATCGCCAATGTCGATGGCGTGATGAACGCGGTGCTGGTGCAGGGCGATGCCGTCGGGCCCACCCTGTACTACGGCGCCGGCGCCGGTGCCGAGCCCACCGCCTCCGCCGTGGTGGCCGACCTCATCGATGTCACCCGCACGCTCACCGCCGATCCGGAGAACCGGGTACCGCACCTGGCCTTCCAGCCCGACCAGCTATCCGACCTGCCGGTGCTGGAGATGGAGGCGGTGGAAACGGCCTACTACCTGCGCATCCAGGCACAGGATCGACCCGGGGTGATGGCCGACATCAGCCGCATTCTTGGCGACGAGGGCATCAGCATCGAGGCCCTGATCCAGAAGGAGCCGGCCGAGGGCGCCGCCACCGTGCCGGTGATCCTGCTCACCCACCGCGTGCGCGAGGCCGCCATGAACCGCGCCATCGAGGCCATCGAGAACCTCGACACGGTAACCGCGCCGGTGACCCGGATCCGTGTGGAAACGCTCGGATAAATCGCTCGAAGAATGTTAATCAACGCATTGTAAATACAGGAAAAGACCATGCCATTCCGCCCCCGCTACACCGGCCTCATCGACAAGTACCGCGATCGCCTGCCGGTACACGACGACACCCGCATCATCAGCCTGGGCGAAGGCAACACGCCCCTGATCCGCCTCAACAACATCCCCCGCGAGCTGGGGCGCGAGGTGGACATCTATGTCAAGTACGAGGGCCTCAACCCCACCGGCTCGTTCAAGGACCGCGGCATGACCATGGCCGTGACCAAGGCGGTGGAAGAGGGCAGCCGGGCCATCATCTGCGCCTCCACCGGCAACACCTCGGCGGCGGCCGCCGCCTATGCCGCGCGCGCCGGCATCACCGCCTTCGTGCTCATTCCCGACGGCAAGATCGCCCAGGGCAAGCTGGCCCAGGCCATGATGCACGGCTCCGTCGTCATCCAGATCAAGGGCAACTTCGACGACGGCATGCGGCTGGTCAAGGAAGTGGCCGACGAGGCACCGGTCACCATCGTCAACTCCATCAACCCCTACCGCCTGCAGGGGCAGAAGACCGCCGCCTTCGAGATCATCGAGGAGCTGGAGGGCGCCCCCGACTACCACTGCCTGCCGGTGGGCAATGCCGGCAACATCACCGCCCACTGGATGGGCTACAC
>JALWNJ010000102.1 GCA_026995955.1 Gammaproteobacteria bacterium | reverse complement strand
GAAAGGCATCGACGCCGGCCTCTTCCGAGGCGGCGCGTGCCTCCTCGCTGGCATTGGCGGTCAGGATGATGGTCGGGATGCGGCGGCCGGTGTCGAGGAAGCGCCAGGCGCGCATCACTTCCAGCCCGTTCATGCCCGGCATGTTCATGTCGAGGATGACCAGGTCAATGTCGTCTCCCACCTCTTCCAGAAGCTCCAGCGCCGCCTCGCCGTCGGCTACCTCATTGACGCCATGTCCGGCCTTCTCGAGGATGCCGCGCAGCACCATGCGGTTGGTGGGGTTGTCCTCCGCAATGAGGATGTTGAGCCCCGCTTCGCCACCGCGGTTGCGGTAGTGCTCGAACAACGGCACCACCTTCTCGGTCTGCTGGCCCTGTCCCACCTGGGCGGCATGGACGGCGTTGTAGAGGTGTACCTTGTCCACCGGGGTGTAGAGCACGGCACTGTAGCCGGCCGCCAGCAACTGGGCCTCCTGCACCTTCATCGGCGGCGGCGCCAGCAGGATCGGAGCCAGTTCGGTGCCGCCCATGCATTGATGCAGATGCTCGACGAAACTGTAGGGGTCCTCGCCCAGCAGCGACTGTTCCAGCAGCAGCACGCGACGGCCGCTGCCCTGCCCGGCCAGGCGATCGATCCAGTCCTGCAAGCGCGCCGCATCGTCGGTCATCTCGTGCTCCAGATGCCAGCCGTTCAGCAGGTCGCCCAGATGCAGGGAGAGGGGATGGCGGGCCAGCACCCACACCGGCGCACCACTGGCCAGTTCGCGACTCTGTTCCAGGCCTTCGCCCTCGGGCTGCTGCATGCGCAGCGGCAGCACGAACCAGAAACAGCTGCCCTTGCCCGGCGAGCTCTCGACATGAAGTTCGCCCCCCATCAGCCCCACCAGCTGGCGGGCAATGGTGGTGCCCAGGCCGGTACCGCCGAAGCGGCGCGAGATCTCGCTGTTGGCCTGGGTGAAGCTCTCGAAGATGCGGCGCTGTTCCTCCTCGCTCATGCCGATGCCGGTATCACAGACATCGAAACGCAGCCGCACCCGCTCGCCATCGTCGAAGCCGATCATGCGTACCTTGAGATCGATGCGCCCCCGTTCCGTGAACTTGAGCGCATTGCCGATCAGGTTGACCAGCACCTGGCGCAGGTGCTGCACGTCGCCGCGCAGGAGAAACGGCAGGTTGCCCGGAACCTCGACGGCGAACTCCAGCCGCTTGCGCCGCGCCTGGGGGCGGAACATCATCGCCAGGGAATCGAGGAACTGACGCAGGTCGAAATCCTCTTCCTGCAGGGTCAGTCGTCCGGCCTCGAGGCGCGAGAAGTCGAGCACCTCCTCGATCAGGTCGAGCTGGGTGGCGGCAGACTGGCGGATCCCTTCCACCAGGTCGCGCTGTTCCCGGTCCAGGCGCGACTCGAGCAGCAGATCGGACAGCCCGATGACGCCGTTGAGCGGGGTGCGCAGCTCGTGGCTCATCTTGGCGATGAACTGCGACTTGGCCCGGCTCGCCTCGCGCGCCTCGCGGATGGCGCGCTGCAGCTTGTCGAGCAGCACCGCGATGTAGGAAGGAATGGCCAGCAGGATGATGAACAGGCTGGCCGTGAGCAACAGATGACTGCGGAAGTAGTCGTTGAACGCGGCCGCGGTGGCAAACCCGATCAGGGCCACGGCCTCGGCGATGGCCAGATAGCGAATGCCGAAACGGAAGCCGTTTCCGGTCACCACCCACAGATAGACCGCGATCAGCGGAATGCCTGCCTCACCGCCGAGATACAGGGCATAGGAAGTCAGCCCCAGGTCGACCAGAATGGCCAGCACCCGTCGCACCGGGGAGGGCTCCGGGTGCAGCAGAATGGCGATGGTCTGCGCCACCGCAAACAGCAGGAACACCGTGATGCCGATCTTCATGATCAGCAGGTTGAGCGGCAGGGCGACGATGTCGGCGACATACGGCGACCAGAAATAGCCCACCAGCAGCAGGCCGACGACGAAGCGGATCAGGACCTGCTCGTGCTCGCTGTCGGCACGGCGTATGAATCGGTGAAGGAGCTGCCGCCACACGGGCTCGGCCCGTGGCTCTGGGTTCCGGCTCATGGATCAGTCCTTTTGCTGTGGTTCTTCCTGGTCGATCCGGTTCGCTTCCGCCTGCGCCCGCTGCATCAGCTCGTGCAGCGGTGCCTGCGTCATCTCGTCATCACGGTAGTGTTCGGCGATCTCGCGCACCCTGGCCTCGCAGGCGAGGAAGGCCTCGACGCAGCGCGGGTCGAAGTGGCTGCCGGCCGCCTCGCGCAGATAGGCGAAGGCGCGCTCCAGCGGCCATGGATCCTTGTACGGGCGACGGCTGGTAAGCGCATCGAACACATCGGCCACCGCCACGATGCGTGCCGCCAGCGGAATCGCCTCGCCGGCCAGGCCCTGCGGATAGCCGCTGCCATCATACCGCTCATGGTGATGCAATGCGATCTCCGCGCCCAGCTGCAGATAGCGCGAGGGACTGCCGGCCAGGATCTCGTGACCGATGCGCGCATGCTCCTTCATGATCTCGAACTCGGCCTCGGTCAGGCGCCCGGGCTTGAGCAGGATGCGGTCGGGGATGCCGATCTTGCCGATGTCGTGCATCGGCGCCGCCTGTTCCAGCTCGGCGCAGAAATCGGGGTGCTCGCCCAGGGCCTCGGCAATGAGACAGGAATAGCGCGCCATGCGCAGGATGTGGTTGCCGGTTTCCTCGTCGCGGTATTCGCCGGCCCGCGCCAGCCGCAGCAGGGTCTCGCGCTCGCGCTCGGCGATGCGCTCGGTGGCACGGCGCACCTGGTCCTCGAGCCAGTCGGCGCGCTCCTGCAGCTGGCGCTGCTGCTCGCGCAGGCGCAGCAGGTTGCGCAGGCGCGCCCGGCTCTCGGCCACGTCCAGCGGCCGGTTGAGGAAATCGCTGGCGCCGGCCTTGAGCACATCGCAGCGTACCTCGCGATCCTCGACGATGGTGACCACCACCAGCGGGACCTCGCGGCACTCCGGGATGCGGCGCACCGCGCGGGTAAAGGCCAGTCCGTCCATGCCCGGCATCTTGTAGTCGGTGATGATGAGGTCCGGCGTCACCTGCTCGATGCGCGCCAGGGCCCGGGCCGCATCGTCGAAGGCCTCGACCCTGAGCATGCCGTCCTGCAGCGACAGGCTGCGCACGATCTCGGTGAGAATGGCGCGACCGGTAGCCTGATCGTCGACGATGATCACCAGCCCCTCGCCGGCGCCGCGCGGGCGCGGGCCGCGCTCGCCGTGCGGCAGGGTGACGATGCCGACGCTCTGGTCGCCGCTGTCGGTAGCCCGGCCACCGGATGCCGAATGCACCAGCCTCATGTTGCCTTCTCCCGTCTGCAGGGCGCAGATCCCCATCGTGAAGTGTAGAACATCCCTGTCATCCTGCAGCCCGCCCGTGCCTCAGCCCTGCCGGCTGTCGAGATAGGCGCGTTCCGAGATGTCGGTCCAGGCAAACACCTTGTCGCGGAAGCGGCGGAAGCTGTCGTAGATGCGGCGCGCCTCGGGGCTGCTGTCGGCCAGCTCCTGCACCACCTCCTCGGACAGCGCGCGCAGCCGGGCCAGCACATCGTCGGGCAGGCGCCGCACATCGACATGGTGCTCGTTCTTCAGCGTCTCCAGCGCATCGTTGTTGCGCGCCACGTATTCGACCAGGATCTCGTCGTTGGCCACCCGGCAGGCAGCACGGACGATGGCCTGCAGGTCGGGCGACAGCGCCTCGAAGGCCTTGCGGTTGACGATCGCCTCCAGCGTGGTGCCGGGCTCGTGCCAGCCCGGGTAGTAGTAGTACCTGGCCGCCTTGTAGAGCCCGAAAGCGAGGTCGTTGTAGGGCCCCACCCACTCGGTAGCATCGATCACACCCGACTGCAGCGAGGTGAACAGCTCGCCGCCGGGCAGGTTCACCGGGGTGCCGCCGGCGCGCCGGAGCACCTCGCCGCCGAGGCCGGGGATGCGCATCTTCAGCCCCTTGAGGTCTTCCAGGCTGTTGATCTCGCGGTTGAACCAGCCGGCCATCTGCACGCCGGTGTTGCCGGCCGCCAGCGGCACCACGCCGAACGGGCGATAGCTCTCCTCCCACAGTTCCATGCCGCCACCATGGAAGAGCCAGGCGTTCTGTTCATCGGCGGTCAGACCGAAGGGAACGGCGGAGAAGAACTGAAAGGCCTCGTTCTTGCCCTTCCAGTAATAGGCCGCGCCATGGCCCATCTGCGCCGTGCCACGCGAGACCACGTCGAACACCTCGAAGGCCGGCACCAGCTCCTTGGCCCCGTACACCCTGACCTCGATGCGCCCGCCCGACATCTCGTTGATCAGCCGCGCCAGCTTCTCGGCCCCGGTGCCCAGGCCGGGGAAGTTCTTGGGCCAGGTGGTGACCATCTTCCAGCGCACCTTCCGGCCGGTGACCACCGCCGGCGCCCCCTTGCCGGCACCCGCCTCCTTGCCCTTGCAGGCCGCCAGCCCACCGGCGGCCAGCGCACCGGCCCCGGCCACGCGCATGAATTCACGACGCTTCATCTGCAGTCTCCTCCCCTAAGCCACGGTAAGAACGAAATCCTATCACGCACTGCCACGGGAACCCGGACAGCCTGCCCACGCCTGTGCCGGACTCAGGATCCGCACCCCCTCCACCTGCCGCAGGCACAGCAGATCCGCGTCGCCACTCACCAGCCAGCCGGCATCCGCCGCCAGCGCGGCACGAACGAAGGCATCGTCGTCGGGATCGCGGGACCAGCCGCGTGCCTGCAAGGGCTGCGGAATCCGTACCCACTCGGCGGCAGCGGCAAAGTCGTGCACCAGCCCCTGGCGGATCTCGATGCTCAGATACCGGTCGAACTTCGGCTTCCAGATGCGCGCCTCCAGCTCGGCGAAGGTGGCCTCGGAAAACACCAGCACCGAGTGCAACAGCAGGCAATCAAGCAACCGGGCCGGCGTGCCCTCGGGGCTCAGCGCGGCACTGAGCAACACATTGGTATCGACCACCACCCGCGCCGGCGGACCCGCCGGGCGCTCAGGACTCATCGGCCAGCAGTCGCTGCAGCGCCTCCTCGCTCAGGTTCGCCCGGGTAGCGCTGTCGCGCAGGCGGTGGCGCAACCGGTCGGCATAGAAGGCGCGCATCGCCTCGTAATCCTCGGCGCTGACCATCACACCGACCACCCGGTTGCGGCGGGTGACCCGCACCGGGGTGCGCTGCGCGGTATCCAGAAACTCGCCGAAATGCGTCTTGGCCTCGTTGGCCGTCATGGTCTTCATGGTGTCCTCACGCTCTGCCATTCCGGTGCCATGGATCCAGAATAGCACGAATCGTTCGATTGGTGCGATTGATGAAGCGCTATAATCCCATCATGTCCAACCGCAGCATCGGCCTCGACGAAACCCTCCATCAGTACCTGCTGACGCACGGCGTGCGCGAGCCGGAGGTGCTGCGCCGGCTGCGCGAGGAAACGGCGCGGCTGCCCGAGGCGGTGATGCAGATCGCCCCCGAGGAGGGGCAGTTCCTCAACCTGCTGGTCAGGCTCACCGGCGCGCGGCGCATCATCGAGGTGGGCACCTTCACCGGCTACAGCTCGATTGCCATGGCGCTGGCGGTGCCCGAGGGCGGGCTGGTGCTGTGCTGCGACCTCAGCCACCACTGGACCGCCATCGCCCGCCGCTACTGGCAGGAGGCCGGGGTGGAGGACCGCATCGACCTGCGTCTGGCACCGGCCCGCGCCACCCTCGACCTGCTGGTGGCAGAGGGCTGGGACGACTTCGACATGGCCTTCATCGATGCCGACAAGGAGAACTATCTCCACTACTACGAGGCCTGCCTGAAGCTGCTGCGCCCCGGCGGCCTGATCGTGGTGGACAACACGCTGTGGGACGGCGCGGTGGCCGACCCAGAAAACCACGAGCCCAGCACCGAGGCAATCCGCGCCTTCAACGAACGCGTGTACAACGACGAGCGCGTGGACCTGTCGATGATCCCCGTGGCCGACGGCCTCACCCTGCTGAGGAAACGCCCGTGAGCCTGCTGCGCATCACCCTGCTGTCGTGCCTCGGCCTCGCCCTGGGGAGCGTCACGCCGGGGCTGTCCGGCATGGAGAAGCCACCGCCAACCCCGCCCACCCATGGCCTGGCCCTGTCGCCTGGCCAGCCCATGACCGTGCCCGGCACCCGCTGCCGGATCCGCCTCGACGGCTACCGGCGGCGCCCCTGCCCGGTTGGCGCGCGGTGCGTCCATGCCGGCACCGAGACCCTGGCCTTTCAGGTTGAAGGCCCCGCAGGCACCCGCGCGCGGGTCGAGACCACGCGCATCATCGGGCAGCGGCGGTTCCCGTCGCCCCTCAACGCCCTTGGGTTGCAACTCTGGGTACGCGATCTGCAGTCGAGTCCGCTTCAGGTGCTGGTGGATGTGCGCTCCGCGCCCGGCATCCCGCCCTGTGGCGGGCCGCCGCGCTGACGCTCAGGCCGGCTCCAGATTGGCATAGGCCAGCACCAGCCACTTGCTGCCGGCCTGGTCGAACTGCACCTGCACCCGGGCGCCGGGGCCGCTGCCCTCGGCCTGGGTGATGTAGCCCTCGCCGAAACGGGGGTGGCGCACGCGCTGGCCGATCTGCAGGCCACCCTCCAGCGCCGGCGCCACGGCCGGCGCGGCAGCGCCCGTTCCGCCCACG
>JALWNJ010000101.1 GCA_026995955.1 Gammaproteobacteria bacterium | reverse complement strand
CGCGAGCAGCCCACGATCTTGGCCAGTTCCTGGCGCGTGATGCGGATCTGCATGCCGTCGGGGTGCGTCATGGCGTCCGGCTGGCGCGCCAGTTCGAGCAGGGTATGGGCGATGCGCCCGGCGACATCGACGAAGGCCAGGTCGATGACCTTGCGGCTGGTCTCGCGCAGGCGGGTGGCCATCTGGCTGGAGAGGCGGAACAGGATGTCCGGGTCCTGCCGCGCCAGCTGACGGAACTGGTCGTAGTGGATCTCGGCCAGCTGACATTCGCTGCGGGCAATGACCCAGGCGCTGCGCGCCTGTTCGTCGAACAGCCCCATCTCGCCGAAGAAGTCGCCCTTGTTGAGGTAGGCCAGCACCATCTCGTGGCCGTTCTTGTCCTCGATCATTACGGTGACCGAACCGGCGGTGATATAGTACAGCGTGTCCGGCTTGTCGCCCGCATGGATGATGACCGTCCGCGCCGGGTAGGTCTTCATGTGGCAATGCTCGAGGAAGCGCTCGATCGCCGGATCGGCCTTGGGTGGTGTGATCTTGAAGCCTTCCATAATGCGGGTCGCGATCCCCTGTCCGGGTTAGGGCTATCCTCCGGAGTGTATGCAAGCCAGGGGGGCTTGTCGACAACCAATTTCGAGGAATGTGATGAAGGCAAGAGTCAAGTGGCTCGACCACATGAGCTTCGTCGGCGAGTCCGGCAGCGGTCATTCGGTGGTGATGGACGGCGCGCCAGAGCTGGGCGGGCGCAACCTGGGCATCCGGCCGATGGAGATGCTGCTGCTGGGGCTGGGCGGCTGCACCAGCTTCGACGTGGTGCTGATCCTGAAGAAGATGAAGCAGGAGATCACCGGCTGCGAGGTCGAGATCGAGGCCGAGCGGGCCGACAGCGAGCCGAAGGTATTCACCCGCATCCATGTGCATTTCATCGTCACCGGCCGCGGCCTGAGCGACAAGCATGTGGCGCGGGCCGTCAACCTGTCGGCCGAAAAGTACTGCTCCGCCTCCATCATGCTGGGCAAGACCGCCGAGATCAGCCACGACTACGAGATTCGGGAGGCCTGCCCGTGAGCGTGGCCGAGTCCTTCGACCGGCTGCTCTCCGAGTACTATCATGCCTGGTTCCGCCATCACCCCGAGGCTGCGGTGGAGGCCGGGGTGGCCGGTTTCGAGGATCGCCTGACCCCCTTCGGCGACGACGACATCCGCGCCCTGACCGGGCTCAACGAGATGCTGCTGGCGGCGCTGGATGCACTGGACTTCGCGGCGCTGGACGCCGACCGTCGGATCGACTTCCGCCTTGCCTATGGCGCGGCGCTGCTCGAGAACCACGAGCTGCGCGATTCCGACTGGCGCTTCCACGATCCCACCCGCTACCTGCCGCTGGGCGCCATTCATCAGCTCTTTCTGTGTCGGGTGGCGGATCCGGCCGCGGCCCTGGCCGCGCGGCTGGCGGCCATCCCCGATCACCTGCGCGACGCCCGCGCCCTGCTGGGGCAGACTCCGGATCTGGTGCCGCTGCCCTGGCTGGAGGCGGCCGTGGCCGAGGCCCGTGCCGGGGCCGAGTGGCTGCGTGGCCTGGAGGGGCATCCGCGCCTGGCGGCGGTGCGCGAGCGCCACGGCCTGCTCACCGCGGCGGCCCATGCGCTGCAGGAATACGCCGACTTTCTCGACGGGCCGGTGCGCGGCGAAGCCGCCGGGCAGGTGGCCTGCGGCGAGCGCCACTTCCGCCGCCTGTTGCGCTATCGCCACTTTCTGGAGGTAGAGCCCGACCGTTTGCGTCGCCTCGGCGAGGAAATGGCGACACAAACGCGCGCAGCCTTGGCCGAGACCTGCCGCGCGCTGCACGGCCACGACGACTGGCGCGCGGCGCTGGCCGAGCTGCGCCAGCGCCATCCCCCGCGCGAGGAACTGCTGGCCCGCTACCGCGCGCGCATGCAGGCGGCGCACGACTTCCTCCGCACCCACAGGCTCGTGACCCTGCCCGAGCGCACCGAGCTGCGGGTCACCGAGACGCCGGTGTGGCTGCGCCACCAGATCCCGTTCGCCGCCTATGTCGATCCGGCGCCCAACGATCCGGACCAGAAGGGCTGGTACTGGGTGACGCCGCCCGCCGACGAGACGGCGCTGGGCGAGCATCACGAGCTGGCCATCGACCATACCTGCGTGCACGAGGCCTGGCCCGGGCATCACCTGCAGTTCGTCACTGCCAATGGCCGCTTCGTGTCGCGCAGCCTGCCGCGGCTGCTCAATGCCTCGGCCACCCTGTACGAGGGCTGGGCGCTGTACTGCGAGGACCTGATGCAGGAGCAGGGCTTCCTCGCCGACCCCGGTTCGCGCCTGGTGCTGCTGCACGACCGCCTGTGGCGCGCGCTGCGCATCGTCATCGACGTCGATCTGCACTGCGGCGGGGACGAGGGCTTCGAGGCCGGCATGCGGCGGCTGCAGGAGGAACTGGGCTTCGCCGAACCGCAGGCCCGCGCCGAGCTGACCTGGTACAGCCTGTCACCCACCGTGCCGCTGGGCTATGCCACCGGCTGGGCCCTGATCCGCGCCCTGCGTGCCGACCGCGAGCGCGAGCCGGACTTCGACCTGCGCAGCTTCCACGACCGCCTCATCGGCAGCGGCTCCATGGCCCTGTCGCTGGCGGTGCAGCGCGGCTTCGGCGAGTCGGCCTGGCAGCGGGCCCTGGATTCCGTGTTCCACGAGGAGGAGCGACCGTCATGAGCGATACACGACCACCGGCCACCGCCGGCATGCGCCATGTAGCGCTGTTCGTGCAGGACCTGGAGGCCTGCCGCCGCTTCTACTGCGACCTGCTCGGCATGCGGGTGGACTGGGCGCCGGATCCCGACAACGTCTATCTCACCTCCGGCAACGACAACCTCGCCCTGCACCGCGCCAGCGGCCCGGCGGGCGAGGGGCAGCGGCTGGATCACATCGGTTTCGTGCTGCGCCGCGCCGAGGAGGTGGATGCCTGGTACGACTTCCTGGTCGGCCAGGGGGTGGAGATCGTCAAGCCGCCGCGTACCCACCGCGACGGCGCGCGCAGCTTCTACTGCCGCGATCCCGAGGGGGTGGTGGTGCAGATGATCCACCATCCGCCGATCGCCGATGCCTGCTGAGGCGGGGCTTTTCGGTCCCGCCCGGCGGCAGTAGAATTGCGGCCTTTTTCACGGGGGATGTGGCCGTGGTGGAGCGGTTCGACAAGAAGCTCAAGCTGCACGGGTTCAACAACCTGACCAAGACGCTGAGCTTCAACATCTACGACATCTGTTATGCCGAATCCCGGCGGCATCGCGACGAGTACATCGCCTACATCGACGAGGCCTACAACGCCTCGCGCCTGACCGCCATCCTCACCGAGGTGGCGCGGATCATCGGCGCCAACATCCTCGACATCTCGCGCCAGGACTACGAGCCGCAGGGCGCCAGCGTCACCATGCTCATCTCCGAGGAGCCGGTGCTGGCCGGCGCGCTGTCCAACAGCGAGGCACCGGGGCCGCTGCCGGAGGGCATCGCCGCGCATCTCGACAAGAGCCACATCACCGTGCACACCTATCCCGAGACGCATCCGGACCACGGCATCTCCACCTTCCGCGCCGACATCGATGTCTCCACCTGTGGCCGCATCTCGCCGCTCAAGGCGCTCAACTACCTGATTCACAGCTTCGAGTCCGACATCGTCATCACCGACTACCGGGTGCGCGGCTTCACCCGCGACATCCACGGCAACAAGCACTTCATCGATCACGAGATCAACTCGATCCAGAACTTCCTCAGCGAGGATACCCGCGCGCGCTACCAGATGGTCGATGTCAATGTGTATCAGGAGAACATCTTCCACACCAAGATGCTGCTCAAGGACTTCGACATCGACAACTACCTGTTCGGCGTCGGCAAGGAGGGCTTCGATCCCGACGAACTGGCGCGGATCGAGGCCCTGCTGCGTCACGAGATGGCCGAGATCTTCTACGGCCGCAACATGCCGAGGGAATGACCCATGCCGAAGCGGCCCCGCATTGCGCTCATCGCCGCCGTCGCCGCCAACGGCGTCATCGGCCAGGACAACGCCATGCCCTGGCACCTGCCGGCCGATCTGGCCCACTTCAAGCGGGTCACCCTCGGCAAGCCGGTCATCATGGGACGGCGCACCTGCGAGTCCATCGGCCGCCCGCTGCCGGGGCGGCGCAACATCGTCGTCAGCCGTCAGCCGGACCTGGCCATCGAGGGCTGCGAGGTGGTCGATTCCCTGGAGGCCGCGCTGGAACGCGCGCGGGAAGGCGATCCCGAGGAGATCATGATCATCGGCGGCGCCCAGCTCTACGAGCAGGCCCTGCCGCTCGCCGATCGCCTCTACCTCACCCTGGTCGATGCCGCCCCCGAGGGCGATGCCCGCTTCCCCGAGTGGTCCAGCCGGGACTGGAAGGTGGTGGCGCGTGACTTCATGCTGCCCGACGAGAAGAATCCCTGGTCGCTGACCTTCCTTACCCTGGAACGCCGGGGCTGAGGGACTATTTTTCCAGCCGCACGGCGATTTCCCGCGCTACCCGCAGCATGGCGCTTACCAGGGCCTGGTCGGCCTCCATGTGGCCCTCGTATTCGACAAGATTGCGCTTGCGGTGTGCCTGATCGAGGACTCGCCATTGCTCGTAGGACAGATCCAGCGTGTGCTGCAGGCACTGGAACACGAGATAACGGTGCTCCGAACGAAAGCCGTGTCTGCGGAGTGCGGCCAGCGCCAGTGCGTGGGCCGCGTTGTAGGCCAAGTCGAAGCGGCTCTCCAGGCTGAGTTCCGGCCGCTGCGCATCCTGTAGCTGATTCAGGCCGGATTGCAATAGCCCCCGGATTTCGGTCTCGCTGGGCGGTTCGCGTTTCAGCTTGCCGATGGCGGCCAGATTCTCCAACGGATCAGGCGGCATCGGTATCCCCCATGAGGACGATCAGTTGTCCGTTCAGTACCTGCATCAGGAACGGGTTCTCCATCTCCTTGCGTTTCCGGTATTCGTCGCTGCTGTACAGGGTCGGTTCGATGCGGCGACCAAGAGTGGACTCCACGGGTTCCAGCAGACGGTAGAGGGATTCCAGCGTCAGTTCCTGGTCCGTCACCACCAGCAGATCGATGTCACTCTCTGCCGTGTCGTTGCCCTTTGCCACCGAGCCATAGATCGCGGCAAGACGGATGTGCTCGGCGAGCGGCTGCAGGGCTTCCCGGATGGGCTCTGCCGGGCCGAGCAGCTTGCGGGCGATGCCGCGCAGTTCCTCGTAGATGGGGGCCTCGGGGTTGGCCTGGTAGTGTTTCTGGTTGCCTTGGCGGGTGACGCGCAGCAGCCCGCTGCGTGCCAACCGATCGAGTTCACGCTGTACCGTACCCGAACCCCGGCCGACGTGACGGATCAGTTCCGAGGTGTAGAAGCTGCGTTCCGGGGCGCCGAAAAGCAGCCCCAGCAGCCTTTGCTGGGTTCGGGAAAAGAGGGCATCCGCCATGCCGATGCGCGGGGCACGCCCCTTTTCGGAGTCCTGAATCTTACCCATAGTGGGTAAGATAATACCATTTTTAGGTATGAAAATGGATGGCTGCCCGCTGGCAGCCATCCTGGTCCGGATTTCCCGTGGATTCATGGTGCTTCCCTGCCGGCTATCCTGGGGAATGCGGTTAGTTGATACCGCCGCCTGCCATCATCGGCACGACCACGGCTGCGATGATGCCGAGGAAGGCGAGGCTGTAGAGGATGATGAGCACCCAGCCGAAGAAGTTGACCGCGCCACTGTTCGGCGGCGGCGGCGGGCCAAAGCGGTTGGGGCCGTCGGTGCCGGGCGCGAACAGCAGGTAGAGGCCGAACAGCACATTGAGCAGCGGCACCAGGAACAGCAGCACCCACCAGCCGCTCATGTCGAGGTCGTGCAGGCGCTTGATGGCGATGAACAGGTTGATGACCAGCATCGGGATCATGACCAGCAGCATGACCAGCATCATGCCTGCGGGCAGGGCACCGCTTGCCATCGCATCGGGATCCATGGCGGCCACGCCGAGGACGGCTTGCAGGATGCCCACGAGGACATTGGCCACCAGGCCCACGGCGAAGGAATAGACCAGAAAGCGCATCCGCCCCAGCCGTCCGCGCGGCGTGAAGATGGACAGGTTCGCGTATTCCCCGGCCGGTTGCGCCAGCGGGCTCTGCGGTGGCTGGTAGGGATTGTCGGTTGTGGTGGTGTCCGTCATGGTGTTGTTGTCCCCTCTCGGTGTGGTTGACGAGTCTGCCCTTATAGCATGCCGGGCCGGGGGCGACTACAGGCGCCCGGTGGCCTTGATCTCGAGATAGCGGTTGACCAGTGCGGTGGCGAGTTCCGCCGGTGGGGTGTCGAGGTGCATGATGCGGTGGGCGTGGAGCAGGTCGAGGGCCTGTTGGCGTCGCTGCAGGTAGTCCTCGGCGCCGGCGTGGCGCAGGGCGGACTCGAAGTCGTGCACCGGCTGGCGGCGCAGGTCCTCGATGACGGGCTCGCGCAGGCTGGCCACCAGCACCAGGTGGCGGCGCTGCAGCAGGCGAATGGCGGGCAGCAGCTCGGCGGGGTCTTCGTCGCGCAGGTTGGTGACCAGCACCACCAGGGCGCGGCGGCGCTGGTGGATCAGCAGGCGGGTGGCGGCGGCCTCGTAGTCGGGCGCCTGACGGGTGGGCTGGAGGTCGTAGAGGGTGTC
>JALWNJ010000100.1 GCA_026995955.1 Gammaproteobacteria bacterium | reverse complement strand
GGCACTGCTGGATCTCGGCCGACTTGAAGGGTTTCATCACCACGCCATTGAAACCCACCTTGCGCGCCTCCTTGCGCACCCCGCTGTCGTCCTCGTTGCCGGTCACCAGGATCACCGGCAGGCGGTTGATGCGGCTGTTGGCCGAGCCACGAATGCGGTCGAGCAGGCCGAAACCGTCCAGCTCGGGCATCGAATAGTCGGTGAACACGCAGCGCAGATCCTCGTTGGCGCGGATCTGCATCCAGCCATCCTCGCCGTCGGCGGCCTCGATGACCTCGAAACGGTCGTCGAGGATCTTGTGCATCGACGCCCGAACCACGCGGGAATCGTCCACGATGAGGATCTTGGGACGGTTGCCCGAAGCCGTCTTCTCCTGCTCTGTCATGCCTGCATCCTTCTCTTTGCGCTCTTGTCGTGACCCGGCACCCGTGCGGCAACTTCCCGAAATGCTGCCGCAGGGGGTCACCGGACCTTACAGTATCGGCACTCATGGGGGCCGTTTTCGTGAACCGGCGCTCAAATCGGCCATCGGAACCGCTGAATATAGCTTACGCAGGGGACTTCAGCCTGACCCCAGCATGCGACTGTGTTCCTCGATGAAGGCCTCGACCCAGCTCGCGCTGCGCGCACCGCTGAAACGGGCCGACTCCTCGCCGTACTCGTAGAGGATGACCGTGGGGAAGCCGCGCACCCCATGGCGCCCGGCGAGCTTCATGTTCTCGCCCTCGTCCACCTCAACCTTGGCCAGCCGCAGCTCGCCTGCCCAGGCCGCCACCACCTCGGCCAGGACCGGCGCGATCACCAGGCAGGGTGAACACCAGGCAGCCCAGAAGTCGACCAGCACCGGTCGCTGGTGCGAATGCCTCACGACCTCTTGATCGAAACGGTCGAGGTCCACTTCGATCAGATCGGGACCGAGCGCGGCAGGATCGTTCATCGTGCGGTTCCGGTTGGAGGTTCCATGACCCCATTCTAACCCCAGGTGGACAGGGGATTGAGGCCTGCCGTGGATTGATCCAGGTCAAGCATGGTACGAAAGACCAGTTTCACGCTTGACTAATATTCGCTTTTGCTAATATACTTGCCGCATGCCCGACAACAACCCGCAACACCAAAACGGGCAGAAGAATGCATTCGCCGGAGCGCATTCTTCATGAGCAACTCGAAAAACCGGTTATGTACCTTGGAGGTAAGCAAATGAAAAAACTGACCAAAATCGCAGCCACCGCTGCTCTGCTGGGCGCTTCCGCCCTGACCATCCAGTCCGCCAACGCCTGGTGGGGCCCGTGGGACGACGACGGCTATGGCCGTTACGGCGATCGCGGCTATGGTCGTGGCTGGGGCGATGTCTGGAACGACATGGCTGGCGATACCGACTTCACCATGAGCTTCAAGGGCCGTGGTCGCGGTCGTGGCCATGGCCGTGGCCATGGTCTGAGCGACTACTATGGCGACTACTACGGCTATCGTGGTTATGGCCCCTACTACGGTCCGTACTACGGCCCGGCGCCCTACTACGGTCCGGCTCCGTACGCCCCGCCGTACGCTCCGGTGCCCCCGCAGGCAGCTCCGGCTCCCCAGCAGAACAACCAGAAGAAGTAATTCTTCCGGGTTGGGAAGCCCCTGCCACAAGGCAGCAGAAGGCCGCGCATCGCGCGGCCTTCTTGCGTTTCCCGCCTGTCAGGTTCGGCCACGCATGCGACGCAACAGCCATTTCTCCGCTTCCACGATGAACAGGATGCTGCTGCCGACCAGCAGAGCCAGCAGCCATTCGGCCGCGGAAAGGGAAGCGGTGTGGAACAGGGTCTGGAGCGGCGGGGCGTAGACAAATCCGAGCTGCAGCAAAAGCAGCACACCACTCATGATCCAGACCATCCTGTTGCCGAACAGCCCCTCTCGGCCCAGTGAGGATCGGCGCAGATGACGCGCCGAGAACAGGTACCAGAACTCGAAGGCCACAAGGGTGTTGACGGCCAGCGTCCGCGCCTCTGCCAGAGTCCGGCCTTCGGCCAGGGCCCAATGGAACAACAGCAGTGTGCCAAGCACGATGATCCCGGCAACAAACACAATGCGCCAGACCAGCCAGCCGTTCAGCAGGGGTTCGTCCGCCCGCCTCGGCGGACGCTGCATGATGTCCGGCTCGGCCGCCTCGAAGGCGAGCGCAAGCGCCAGCGTCACGGCAGTGACCATGTTCACCCACAGCACCTGCAATGCGCTGATCGGCATCACCAGGCCCAGCAGCAGGGCTGCGAGAAGAATCAATGCCTCCGCGCCATTGGTGGGGAGGATGAACAGGAGTGCCTTGCGCAGGTTGTCGTAGACGGTTCTCCCCTCGTGCACGGCATGCACGATGGAGGCGAAATTGTCGTCCGCAAGCACCATCTCGGCCGCTTCGCGCGCTGCCTCGGTGCCCCCGCGTCCCATCGCAATCCCTACATCGGCACGACGCAGGGCGGGCGCATCGTTTACGCCATCTCCGGTCATGGCGACCACGGCGCCCTGGGCCTGGAGCGCCTCCACCAGACGCAACTTGTGCCCGGGACTGGTGCGTGCAAAGACATCCACGGCCATGGCCCGACTACGCAAAGACGCATCATCCAGCGCATCGAGCTCGTTTCCGGTCAGTGCGCCCTGCTGCGTCGCCAGACCGAGCTGCCGGGCAATCGCCAACGCCGTCACGGCATGATCACCGGTGATCATCTTGACCCGGATTCCGGCCTCGTGACAGCGCTGCACGGCTTCCACGGCCTCTTCCCGGGGCGGATCGATCATGCCCACCACGCCGAGCAACACGAAATCCCCGGCAACATCGTCGAAAAGCAGCTCGGACTTCGGGCCTGACCAGTCGCGGCGTGCCACCGCCAGCAGGCGCAGCCCCTCCGAGGCCAGCGCCTCGAGCGCAACCGTCCAGCGACTCCGGTCCAGAGCCGCTTCCCCGGTGGCGGTGCGCTGCCGGACACAGCGTTCCAGAACCACCTCCGGCGCTCCCTTGAGCAGCACAAAGTGGGTTCCTTCATGATCGTGGTGCAGGGTGGCCATGAACCGGTAGGCCGGATCGAAGGGGATCACGTCCACCCGGGGGTATCTCTCGCGCTCGCGATCCGGATCGAGGCCCAGTTTGAGGCAAAATACCAGCAGGGCCCCTTCCAGGGGATCGCCGATGACACGCCAGCCCTGCTCCGCCTCGTCCAGCGTGGCGTCATTGCACAATGCCATCGCCCGCGCCAATTCTCCCAGTGCCGGTGAACGCTCCGGTGAAAGCACCTCGCCATCCTGCAGAACCCGTCCATGCGGATCGTAGCCGACCCCTTCGACACGACAGTCACAACCGGCCATCCGAACCCGCCGTACCGTCATTTCGTTGCGCGTCAGGGTACCCGTCTTATCCGTGCATATGACGGAAACTGCCCCCAGGGTTTCCACTGCCGGCAAGCGGCGGATGATGGCGTTGCGTCTGGCCATTCGCTGCACGCCAATGGCCAGGGTGATGGTAAGAATGGCCGGCAGGCCCTCGGGAATGGCAGCCACGGCCAGACCGACGGCGATGAGGAACATGTCACTGACCGGCATCTGGCGCAGGCCGATCCCGAACACAAAGGCCAACGCCGACATCAGGAGGATGACCCAGGTAAGCCGTTTCCCGAAACGCCGCATCTGACGGAGCAAGGGCGTGGTCAGTGTCCGTACCTCGCGCATCATGGTGCTGATGCGGCCGAGTTCGGTTTCCTCCCCCGTTGCCACGACCACCCCTTCACCCTGCCCCGCCACCACCAGGGTGCCGGCGAAGGCCAGGTTGGCGCGATCCGCGAGGGGGGTATCGGGATCCAGGGGGGCGGTATGCTTCTCCACGGCCATGGATTCGCCAGTGAGCGTGGCCTCCTGAAGCTGCAGGCCGTGCACACGGAACAGGCGCAGGTCGGCCGGCACCCGATCTCCCGGTTGCAGCAGAACCACATCGCCGGGAACCAGTTCCTCCACTGCGCGTTCCGTGCGCTGTCCGTCGCGCAGGACCGTGGTCTTCGGGGTCAGCAATCCGCGAATGGCGGCAAGTGCGTTTTCTGCACGCCCCTCCTGGACGAAACCGATGAGGGCGTTGATAACCACCACCCCCAAGATCACACCGGCATCGGCCCAATGGCCGAGCATGGCCGTAATGGCGGCAGCGACCAGCAGCACATGGATGAGGATGTCGTCGAACTGGCGCAGCAACCGCCGCAAGGGGCCGGCAGTCTTCGCCTCGGGAATCCGATTGGGACCATGGCGTTCCAGGCGACGCACGGCCTCACGGTCACTCAGGCCCTCCGGCCCGGAACGCAGGCGCGCAAAGACCTCCGCAGTGGTCAGCGCGTGCCAGTTGTCCTCATGCTCCGACATTGGCGGCATCCTCCTGAATCGGGATGAAGCAAGGTCCGGTTTACGGCATGATGACACACATGAACACCCGACACAGCGCCCCGCCGCGGCTGATCGAGATGATCGGCACCCTCATCGCCGAACCCTCGGTGAGCAGCGCCCATCCCGAACTGGACATGGGCAACCTGGGGGTCATCGAGCGGCTGGAACCGTGGCTCTCCGACCTCGGCTTCGAGGTGGAGATCCTGCCGCTGGGCGCGAACAAGGCCAACCTCATCGCCACCCTGGGCCGGGGCAGTGACGCGCTGGTGCTGGCCGGACACACCGACACCGTGCCATGGGACGAGCGGGCCTGGCGCTCCGATCCCTTCCGCCTGAGCGAGCGCGAGGGACGGCTGTTCGGCCTGGGCACCGCCGACATGAAGGCCTTTCTGGCGCTCGCCATCGAGGCGGCACGCGGCCTGGATCCGGCCCGCATGCGCCACCCCCTGGTCATCCTCGCCACCGCCGACGAGGAGACCTCCATGTCCGGCGCCCGCGCCCTGCTCGAACAGGGCCGACGGCTGGGGCGCCATGCCGTGATCGGCGAGCCCACCGGATTGCGGCCGATCCGCCAGCACAAGGGCATCCTGATGGAAGCCATCCGCCTGCGCGGTCGCAGCGGCCATTCCAGCGACCCGAACCATGGGGCGAGTGCGCTGGAGGGCATGGCCGATGTCCTTCAGGCCCTGCGCGCTCTGCGCGCCGAGCTGGCCGAGCGCTACCGCAACGACGATTTCGCGGTGCCGGTACCCACCCTCAATCTGGGCCACATCCACGGCGGCGACAACCCCAACCGCATCTGCGGCGAATGCGAGCTGCACATCGATCTGCGCCCGCTGCCGGGGATGGGCGTGGCGGAGGCACGGGCGCTGCTGCACGAACGCCTGGCGCCGATTGCCGCGCAGCATGGCCTGGAACTGGAGATGGAACCGCTGTTCGACGGCATACCGGGCCTGCAGACGCCCGCCGAGGCCTGGATCGTACAAACCTGCGAACGGCTCACCGGGGAGCGGGCCGGCTCGGTGGCCTTCGGCACCGAGGGGCCGTTCCTGCAGCAGCTGGGCATGGACACCGTGATCCTCGGCCCCGGCGACATTGCCCAGGCCCATCAGCCGGACGAATACCTGGCCCTGGAGCGCATTCCCCCCACCCTCGCGCTGCTGCGCGGGCTGATCCGCCACTATTGCCTGGAGCCGGACTGAGATGCTGAAACGCCACCGGCGCCTGTTGCGCATCAGTGCCATGGGGCTGGCCAGCGGCATCGCCGCCGGGGTCAGCGTGCTGCTGTTCCGCTGGCTGATCGAGGAGGGGCAGGCCCTCTTTCTGCCCGCCCATGCGGTCGGCAACTACGAGGCCCTGCCGGTGTGGGAGCGCATCGTCACCCCGCTGGTCGGCGGCATGGCGCTGGGCTTTGTCTTCAGCCGCCTGGCGCCGGAGCACCGCCAGGTGGGCATTGCCCATGTCATCGACCGGCTGCACAGCGACCTGGAGAACCCCGTGCGCCTGCCGTTGCCCAACCTGCTGGCGCAGTTCTTCGGCGGGATCGCCGCCATCGTGTTCGGACACTCCGTGGATCGCGAAGGGCCCGGCGTGCACATCGGCGCGGCCGTAGCAGGTCAGGGCAGGCGGCTGCTCGGCGACAAGGCCGAGGATTCCTTCGTCCTGGCCGCCTGCGGCGCAGCGGCCGCGATCGCCGCCGCCTTCAACACCCCGCTGGCCGGCATCGTCTTCGTCATCGAGGTGTTGCGCGTACGCTATCGGGTGGAGCGCTACCTGCCCATCATCATCGCGGCGGTGGTCGGCGCGGTGCTGAGCCAGATCGCCTATGGCCCCATGCCCGCCTTCGACATCCCCCCGCTACACCTGGGCAGCCTGCGCGAACTGCCGTTCATGGTGCTGGTGGGACTGCTGACGGGCATCGCCTCGACCCTGTTCGTTGGCCTCATCCGCCAGACGGCCCGCATCAGCGCCGGCTGGTCGCCACTCGTCGCCTTCCCGCTGGCAGGGCTGGTCACCGGCCTGCTGGCCATCGAGGCGCCGCAGATCATGGGCATCAGCTACGACAGTCTCGAGCGCATGCTGCGCGGTGAACTGCTGGCGCCGGCGCTGCTCGTCATCATCGGCGCCAAGCTGCTGGCCACCGGGCTGTCGGTAGGCCTGCGCGTACCGGGCGGCCTCATCGGTCCGGCCTTCGTCATCGGCGGCGGCATCGGCGCCGCGGCCCACTTCCTGGCCGCCGGCTGGCACGAAGGACTGGCCAGCTCACCCAGCTTCTATGCCCTGGTCGGCATGGCGGCAATGATGGGCGCCAGTCTGCGCGCACCGCTGGCAGCCCTGACCGCCCTGCTGGAGCTGACCTGGAACCCGGGCATCATCCTCC
>JALWNJ010000099.1 GCA_026995955.1 Gammaproteobacteria bacterium | reverse complement strand
GATCCAGCTGCACAAGCTGCTGTGGGGGGATCGCCCCGGCGGATGCCGAGGAACTGCACGAAGGGGATGCGCAACAAGTCGTCAGACACCGGGGCGATCCCCCCACAGCAGCTTGTGCAGCTGGATCTGGAAGCGCACCGGAATGCCGCTCTCGAGAATCCAGTCGGCCAGCACGGTGGGCGCCAGCTCGCCCTGCACCGGCGAGAACAGCACGGTGCAACGCTCGAACAGGTCATGCTCGCGACAGGTCGCCACCGCCCAGTCAAAGTCGGCGCGGTCTGCGAGCACGCACTTGACCTCGTCCTGCGGTCGCAGGAGCACAAGGTTCTCGAGGCGGTTGCGGTCCGATTCCCCGGAGCCCGGGGCCTTCAGGTCCATGACGATGCGCACCGCGGGATCGAGCCCGCCGATGTCGAGCGCGCCGCTGGTCTCGAGCGAGACCTCATGCCCGGCCGCACACAGGGCGCTGAGGAGCGGTCGACAGCCCGGCTGTGCCAGCGGCTCGCCGCCGGTGACGCAGACATGGCGCGTGTCGAGGGCCTCGACGCGGGCCACCACCTCGTCCACCGGCATCGTCTCGCCCCCGGTAAAGGCGTAGGCGGTATCACACCAGCGACAACGCAGCGGGCAGCCGGTGAGACGCACGAACACCGTGGGCCAGCCACTGCTGGAGGACTCTCCCTGCAGGGAACGGAAGATCTCCGTGACGCGAACCCGGTCGGCCGCAGCCAATCAGTGCCCCTCCTGCTTCATGCGCTTGAGACGCTTGGCGGCCAGGCGGGCGATGCTGGTGCCCTGCTCCTCGCGCACCAGGGCCTCCAGCGTCTTGCGCGCCTGTTTCCACTGGCCCAGCTCGTAATGGGTAAAGCCGAGCTTGAGTTTGGCATCCGGCACCTTGCCACTCTTCGGATAGCGCTTCAGGACCTGCTCGAAGGCCTTCAGGGCCTGCGGATACTGCTTGTTCACATAGTGTGCCTCGCCCAGCCAGTACTGGGCATTGGCGGCATAGCCGCTGTCGGGATAGCGCTTGAGAAAATCCTCGAAGGCGGTGATGGCGCGCGGGTAACGGCCCTGCTTGAGCAGCTCGAAGGCCTGCTTGTAGGCCTGGCGCTCGGCATCGGTGGGTCCCGACTGCGCGGTAGCTGCCGCAGGCGTTGCGGCGGCCGGGCTCACACTGGCCGACGCAGCGGGTGCAGACGGCCCCGTGGTCGCCGGTGCCCCGGTCGCCGCGGCAGTCGCGGGTGCACCGCCGGCCTCCAGCGCCTGCAGCCGGCGATCGGTGTCCAGATACAGCTCCCGCTGCCGCAGCTTCAGGTTGTCGAGCGCGTGCTGCAGCTCCTCGTTGCGCCCGCGCAGGCGGGCCACCTCCTGCTCCAGCTCGTCGAGGCGCTGCTGCATCTGCATCAGCGCCCGGCTCTCCACCACCCGTTCCAGCCGTTCCACGCGCTGTTCCAGATTGCCGGGGGCCGCCTGTACGGCGAGGCTGGCGGACAGGAGCAGCACGCCGACCGGGGCTAGCCTTGCCGGGTTCATTTGCCTGCCGCCTCGTAGACGATCTCGACGCGGCGGTTCTGCGCCCAGGCCGATTCATCGTGGCCGAAGGCGATCGGCAGCTCCTCGCCATAGCTCACCACCTCGATCTGCTCCGGTCGCGCCCCCTGCAATTCGACGAGCTTCGCCACCGCCCGGGCCCGGCGTTCACCCAGGGCGACATTGTATTCACGCGAACCGCGCTCGTCGGCATGGCCCTCCAGACGCATGCGCAGCCCGGGATGGGCGGCCAGGAACTGGCCATGCTGCGCGATCAGGTCCAGATACTCGTCCCTGACCTTGTCACTGTCGAAGTCGAAGTGGATGATGCGCCGTGCCAGCGGGCTCTGCGGATCGTTGAGCGGGCTCTTGGGGTCGTTGACGAAGTCGAAGCCGGGGCCGAAGGCTTCCTCGCCCAGCGGCACGCTCTCGCCTTCCGCCGCCTGGCCAGCAGCCGCCTCGCCACCGGCCGCGGCATCGGGCGCCGTCGCCTCGTCGGGTCGCGGGGCGGGCGCGGTACAGGCGGCGAGCACCAGCATCATGAGCAGGATCAGGGGCAATCTCGCTTTCAGCATGTCGGACTCCTTATCGAACGATTCGGTTGTCGGGGCGTTTCTGCAGATAGCCGGACCAGGCCGGTTCGCGCACCTCGCCCTCCTGCAGCCGCAGCACCTGGCGCACGCGACCATCGCTGCTGACGGCCGCCAGCACGCCGCGGCCGCGCTCCTCGGTGGCATAGATGATCATCGCACCGTTGGGCGAGAGGCTGGGCGATTCGTCCAGACGCCCATCGGTGAGCACGCGCAGCAGGCCTTGGCGACGATCGAGCACGGCGATGCGGAAGTCGCTGCCCACCTGGTGCACCAGCGCCAGCTGCTCGTCGCGCGGGCCGGGATCGGCCGAGGCATTGTAGCGCCCTTCCCAGGTGATGCGGCGGGGCGACCCGCCGGACAGCTCGAGACGATAGATCTGGGGGCTGCCGCTGCGATCGGAGGTGAAGTACAGGGCCTTGCCATCGGGGCTCCAGGCCGGCTCGGTGTCGATGGCGCGGTTGCGCGTCAGGCGCGTCAGCCGGCCGCTGGCCAGCTCGAGCAGGTAGAGCTCGGGATTGCCGTCCTGCGACAGGGTCAGGGCCAGGCGCTTGCCGTCCGGCGACCAGGCCGGGGCGCCATTGATGCCGGGCCGTGCCGACAGCTTGCGCCGCTCGCCGCTGGCCAGATCCTGCATCCACACCGCCGGCCGGCCGCCCTCGAAGGAGACATAGGCCAGCCGACGGCTGTCCGGCGACCAGGCGGGCGACATGATGGGCTGCGCCGAGCGGTATACGGTGCGCGGGTTGTGACCATCGGCATCGGCCACCTGCAGCTCGTAGCGGCGCGCCTTGCCCCGGCCCTTGACCACCACATAGGCGACACGGGTGTCGAAGGCACCGGGCACCCCCAGCAGTTGCTGGTAGATGGCATCGCTGATCCGGTGCGCCACCGAACGCAGGTCGGCCGCGCGCACCACGGTGCTGCGCCCCAGAAGCTGCTCGCCGCGCAGGGTGTCGAACAGGCGGAACTCGACGCGGTAGCGGTCCGGTGCCAGCTCGCGCAGGGCGCCCACCAGCAGATAGTCCACCTTGCGCGCCTTCCAGGTGCGCAGCAGCCGCGACATCTCGTCCGCATCGAGCCTGAGCGGCGCGGCCCCCTGCTCGGGGCTGAAACGGCCGCTGCGGTGCAGGTCGGCGCGAATCACCTCGGCCGGGTACTGGTCCAGCGGCCCCTTCAGCTCGCGCAGGAAGGAAAGCACCGCAATGGGCAGGGCGCCTTCCACGCCCTGCGTGATCTCGATCTGCAGAATGGCCGGCGCCGGAGGCGTCCAGGCCGCCAGCAACAGCAGCAGGGCGAGGGCCATGCCTTGAATCCTTTTCAAATCAGCCTCCCAGTGGTGCAAAGATGAAATGCAGCTCGCGCTCGAACAGGGCCGGATCGGGCGGCGGCGGCAGGGGCTCGGCCCGCAGCACGGCGGCCTCGACCGACTTGCAGAAGGCGGCGCTGCCGCTGCAACTGGCCACCCGCACCGCCATGATAATGCCACCCGGGGCCTGGGTGATATAGACATGGGCCACATCGCCCGGTCGGCTGCCCGGCGGCCGCCGCCAGCTGGCCTGGACCCGGGCACGGATGCGCGCCACCCAATCGGCGCGCTGGGCCGCCAGCCGGCTCTGTCGTGCCCGTTCCGCCTCGGCCCGGCGCCGGGCCTCGGCCTCCGCTTCCTGGCGCTTCAGCTCGGCCTCCTCGGCTGCCATCGCCTCGGCCAGCCTGCGCCGTTCGGCCTCGCGCTCGGCCTGTTCGCGTGCCTTGCGTTCGGCTTCCCTGCGCTTGCGCGCTTCGGCAGCACGCCGCTTTTCCTCGGCCAGTTTGCGCTTGCGCGCCTCGGCCTTGCGCTTCTGCTCCGCCACCCGCCGCTTGCGCGCCTCTGCCTCCTTGCGCTTGCGCTCGGCGGCCCGCCGTTTCTGCAGCTCGGCCTGACGCTTGCGTTCGGCCTTGCGCCGCTCAGCCTGGCGATGGCGTTCGATGGCGGCATCGAACTGGCGGGCATCCACGGCCCGCGCCTGGACGACCTGTGCGTACTTTGCCGGCTCCGTCACCGCCACGGGCGACGGCGTACTGCCGAGCCGCAGTACCAGCAGGCCGATCACCAGCAGATGCAGGGCCACGGCCAGCCCGAGGGCCAGCGGATGGGCGCTCAGCTCGTGCAGCAGCCCGTGCTGCATGTTCACTCCTCCGGCGGTTCGGTGATCAGGCCCACCCTGGCGACCCCGGCCTGCTGCAGGATCACCATCGCCTCCACCACGCGGCCATAGTCCACCCGGCGGTCACCGCGCACGAAGGCCTCGCGCCGTGGCGCGCGGGCCAGCCGTTCGGCCACCGCGGCGCGCAGGGCCTCGTCGTCCAGGTATTGCCCGCGTTGCAGCGAAAAACGCCCCTGCCGATCGACACTGACCACGATCAGGTCCTCCGGCTTGGTGTCGTCCAATGGCCGTGCCTCTACTTTGGGCAGTTCCACCTCGACGCCCTGCTGCAGCAGCGGCGCGGTGACCATGAAGATCACCAGCAGCACCAGCATGACATCGATGTAGGGCACCACATTGATCTGCGACATCGGCCGGTGCCGGCGCTGCAGGTTGCGGCTCATGCCCGGGCCGCCTCCGCCGAAGGGGTCTTCATGCCTTCCGGGGTCGTCCCCTGCTGTGCCAGTTGCCGTTGCAGCAGGGTCAGGAACTCCTCGAGGAAGTTGTCGTAGCGGTTCACCAGTCGATCCACCCGTTCGGCATAGCGGTTGTAGGCGATGACCGCGGGGATGGCGGCGAACAGGCCCATGGCGGTGGCCACCAGGGCCTCGGCGATGCCCGGGGCCACGGCACTGAGCGTGGCCTGCTTGACCGCGCCCAGCGAACGGAACGAGTTCATGATGCCCCAGACGGTGCCGAACAGGCCCACATAGGGGCTGGTGGAGCCCACCGTGGCGAGGAAGGAGAGGTGCGTCTCCAGCGCATCGACCTCGCGCGACAGGGCCACCTTCATGGAGCGCTGCACCGCCTCGGTGATCTCCAGCGGCGAGGCCCCGCCCTGCTTGAGCATGCGCAGCCAGGTACGGAACCCGGCGGCGAAGATGTGCTCCATGCCGCGCGGGTCGCCCTCGGCTCGAATGCGCTCGTAGAGCCGCGCCAGATCGGCACCGGACCAGAAGCGATCCTCGAAGTCGTCGGCGGCGCGGCTGGCGTCGCGCAGCACCCGCCACTTGATGAAGATGATGGCCCAGGACAGCACCGAGGCGAGCAGCAGGAGCAGCATGACCAGCTGCACCACCAGGCTGGCATGCAGCACCAGCGAGACGATGGACAGATCAGAGGACACCCTGGATCACCTCCTGCACGGGTTCCGGGATCGGCGCGGGCCTGAGCCGCGCCATGTCGATGCAGGCCAGCTTGACGCGGCCGCTGACCAGCGCGCCGGACTCGCCCTCGCGGCGCACGGCCTGCTCGAACTCGATGCTGGCACGGCCGGCGCGGGTGACCCGGCAGTCCACCACCAGGGCATCGTTGAAGCGCGCCGGCGCCAAGTAGTCCAGCGCCACCCGGCGCACGGCGAACACGATTCCGTATCGCTGCATCAGCTCGTCCTGTTCGAAGCCCAGGCTGCGCAGCCACTCGGTGCGGGCGCGCTCCATGAACTTCAGGTAATTGGCGTAGTACACCACTCCGGCGGTGTCGGTGTCCTCGTAGTAGACCCGCACCGGCCACTCGAATCGGTTGCTCATTGCTCTGACCTCAGGCGTGGCAAAAGTTTCCCCGAGCCCTGCTGCCGGCACCGTGACCCATGCCTCACTCCGCGAACAGGTCGGGCACCTCGGCCTCGCTGCGCGCCGGCGCGCGCAGCCCGAAGTGGCGATAGGCCAGCGCCGTGGCCATGCGTCCGCGCGGCGTGCGCATGAGGAAGCCCTGCTGGATCAGGTAGGGCTCGATCACGTCCTCGATGGTGCCGCGTTCCTCGCCGATGGCGGCGGCGACATTGTCCAGCCCCACCGGGCCACCCTCGAACTTCTCGATGATGGTGAGCAGCAGGCGCCGGTCCTGGGCATCGAAGCCGTGATGATCGACCTTGAACAGGTCCAGCGCGGCGCGGGCCACCCCGCGGTCGATGCGCCCGTCGGCCTTGACCTCGGCGTAGTCCCGCACCCGCCGCAGCAGGCGGTTGGCGATGCGCGGGGTGCCGCGGGCGCGGCGTGCGATCTCCTCGGCGCCATCGGCGTCCACCGGCACGCCGAGGATGCCGGCGGCACGCTGCACGATGCGCTGCAGGTCCTCGGTGGCGTAGAACTCGAGCCGCTGCACGATGCCGAAGCGGTCGCGCAGCGGCGAGGTGAGCAGGCCGGCTCGGGTGGTGGCCCCCACCAGGGTGAAGGGCGGCAGGTCGAGCTTGATGGATCGCGCCGCCGGGCCCTCGCCGATGACGATGTCGAGCTGGAAGTCCTCCATCGCCGGATAGAGGATCTCCTCCACCACCGGGCTCAGGCGGTGGATCTCGTCCACGAACAGCACGTCGTGGGGCTCGAGGTTGGTGAGCAGCGCGGCCAGATCGCCGGCCCGTTCCAGCACCGGACCGGAAGTGTGGCGCATGTTCACGCCCAGCTCGTTGGCGATGATGTGCGAGAGGGTGGTCTTGCCGAGGCCGGGCGGGCCGAAGATGAGCACGTGATCCAGCGCCTCGCCGCGCGAACG
>JALWNJ010000098.1 GCA_026995955.1 Gammaproteobacteria bacterium | reverse complement strand
ACTCGTCGAAGCGCAGCGGCCGGTTGTCCAGCGCCGAGGGCAGGCGGAAGCCGTATTCCACCAGGTTCTCCTTGCGGGCCCGGTCGCCGCGGTACATGCCGCCCAGCTGCGGAATGGTGACGTGGGACTCGTCGATGATGAGCAGGGCATCGTCCGGCAGGTAGTCCATCAGGGTCGGCGGCGGCTCGCCGGCGGCGCGCCCGGAGAGGTAGCGCGAATAGTTCTCGATCCCCGAGCAGTAGCCCAGTTCCACCATCATCTCCAGGTCGAAGCGCGTGCGCTGCTCCAGGCGCTGGGCCTCCACCAGCTTGTTGTTGTCGCGCAGTTCGGTGAGGCGTTCCTGCAACTCGGCCTTGATGGCCTCGATGGCGTCGAGGATGGTCTGGCGCCGCGTGACGTAGTGGCTCTTGGGATAGATGGTCAGGCGCGGCACGCGGCGGATGACCTCGCCGGTGAGGGGGTCGAAGTAGCTCAGGGACTCGATTTCGTCGTCGAACAGCTCCACGCGCACCGCCTCGCGATCCGACTCGGCGGGGAAGATGTCGATGACCTCGCCACGCACGCGGTAGGTGGCACGGTGCAGCTCCACGTCGTTGCGGGTGTATTGCAGCTCGGCGAGGCGGCGCAGGATCTTGCGCTGGTCGATGCGGTCGCCGCGATCCAGGTGCATGACCATGGACAGGTACTGGCGCGGATCGCCGAGGCCGTAGATGGCCGACACCGTGGCGACGATGATGCTGTCGCGGCGCTCGAGGATGGCCTTGGTGGCCGACAGGCGCATCTGCTCGATGTGCTCGTTGATGGAGGCGTCCTTCTCGATGAAAGTGTCCGTGGCCGGCACGTAGGCCTCGGGCTGGTAATAATCGTAATAGGAAACGAAGTATTCCACCGCGTTGCGCGGGAAGAACTCGCGCATCTCGCCGTAGAGCTGGGCGGCCAGCGTCTTGTTGGGTGCGAGGATGAGTGCCGGGCGCTGCAGGCGACTGATGACGTTGGCCATGGTGAAGGTCTTGCCGGAACCGGTGACCCCCAGCAGGGTCAGGGCGGCCTCGCCGGCGGACAGGCCCTCCACCAGGCCCTCGATGGCGGCGGGTTGATCGCCGGTGGGCGAGAAATCGGACTGCAGTTCAAATTGTCGTGTCATACGCTAACGGTTCCGGGTGGTTTTCCAGTATATTACACGCCGTCGAAAAAAGAGCCCCGCAGGATCCCTGAGGAAACCCTTCCATGAAGCTGTCGCAGCGCGTCGCGCGCATCAAGCCCTCGCCCACCCTTGCCGTCACCGCCCGCGCCAACGCCCTGCGCGCCGAGGGCCGGGACATCATTGGCCTGGGGGCCGGCGAGCCGGATTTCGACACGCCCGAGCACATCAAGCAGGCGGCCGTGGACGCCATCGCCCGCGGCATGACCAGATACACCCCCGTGGACGGTACCGCCTCGCTCAAGCAGGCCATCATCGACAAGTTCCGGCGCGACAACGGCCTGAACTACCAGCCGGAGCAGATCTTGGTCTCCTGCGGCGGCAAGCAGAGCTTCTACAACCTCTGCCAGGCCCTGCTGGACGAGGGCGACGAGGTCATCATCCCGGCGCCCTACTGGGTCTCCTACCCGGACATGGTGCTGCTGGCCGACGGCCGGCCCGTCATCGTCGCCGCCGGCCAGGAACAGCGTTTCAAGCTGCGCCCCGAGCAGCTCGAGGCCGCCATCACCGAGCGCACCCGCCTGTTCGTCATCAACAGCCCGTCCAACCCCACCGGCGTGGCCTACGAGGAAGACGAGCTGCGCGCGCTGGGCGAGGTGCTGCTGCGCCACCCGCAGGTGCTCGTCGCCACCGACGACATGTACGAGCACATCCTGTTCGGCGGCCGGCGGTTCGTGAACATTCTCAATGCCTGCCCCGAACTCAAGGCGCGTACCATCGTCCTCAATGGCGTGTCCAAGGCCTATTCCATGACCGGCTGGCGCATCGGCTACGCCGCCGGGCCGGCACCGCTGATCGCGGCGATGAAGAAGATCCAGTCGCAGAGCACCTCCAACCCGGCCTCCATCTCGCAGGCCGCCAGCGTCGCCGCGCTCAACGGCGACCAGTCCTGCGTGCAGGAGATGCTGGCCGCCTTCGAGCGTCGCCATGCCTTCGTGGTGGATCGTCTGAACGCCATCGACGGCGTCTCCTGCCTGCCCTCCGACGGCACCTTCTACAGCTTCCCCAACATCGAGGGCGCGCTGCGCAAGCTGGGCATCGACGACGACACCGAATTCGGCAAGCGTCTGCTGGAAGAGGCCAATGTGGCGGTGGTGCCGGGCGCGGCCTTTGGCCTGGGCGGACATGTGCGCCTGTCGTTCGCCACCAGCATGGAGAACCTGGAAAAGGCCCTGGACCGCCTCGCCGGCTTCATCGGTTCATGACGCCGCGCATCGTCCTCGCCTCCACCTCGCCGTTTCGCGCCGAGCTGCTGGGCCGGTTGCAGATTCCCTTCGAACAGGCGGCGCCCGAGGTGGACGAGGCGCGCCTGCCCGACGAGTCCCCGCGCGCCATGGTACGGCGCCTGGCCGAGGCCAAGGCGCGCGCCGTGGCGGATACGATGCAAGACGGGCTGGTCATCGGCTCGGATCAGTGCGCCGTCATCGACGGCCGGGTGCTGGGCAAGCCGGGCGGTTTCGAGCGCGCCTTCGAACAGTTGCGGGCGAGTTCGGGCCGTGCAGTGCGGTTCGAGACCGGCCTGTGCGTGGTGGATGCGGCCAGCGGCCGCGCCGAGGTCGATTGCGTGCCCTTCGAGGTGGGCTTTCGCGCGCTGGACGACGCGCGCATCCGCAACTACCTGCTGCGCGAGCAGCCCTGGAACTGCGCCGGCAGCTTCAAGTCGGAGGGGCTGGGCATCACCCTGTTCCGTCACCTGCGCGGCGACGACCCGACGGCCCTGATCGGCCTGCCGCTGATCCGCCTGGTTTCGATGCTGGAGGCCTTCGGCCTGGTGCTGCCGCTGCCGCCGGAGGACTGAGTCCGCTTCAGCCGGCCTCCGACACGCGGTTGACCTCGTCGGCCCATTCCATGGCCTCGAGCCAGCAGCGGTTGAGCGTCTCGCCGTCCACCTCGCGGAACATGATCTCGTTCATCAGCCCCTGCTCCAGCGCCATGGCGGTGCGCAGGATGTCGCCGCCCACTCCCTCGTGCCGGATCAGCGCCGCCTTCACCTCGTCGGTGAGCGGCAGTTCGCCGATGATCTTTTCCATATCGGCGTTCATCAGCACATCGATGGCCGACAGCAGGCCGATGGTGAAGTAGGTGCCGGGCTTCTCCAGACCGGCCTCCTTCGACACCAGTTCGCAGAAACGGGCCCGGGTGAGCATCACCAGGAACAGCTCCGGGCTGTTGTCGCCGAAGTCCATGCCGGCAATGGAGAGCACCGTCACCCAGTGGCGGATGGTGTCGAGCCCGAGCAGGGTCAGCGCCTGCTGCACCGATTCCACCTGGGCGCGCAGGCCCACGGCGGGCGAGTTCACATAGCGCAGGGTCTTGACCGACAGCGCGGCATCGCGGGCGATGATCTCGGCCAGCTCGGGCAGCCCCACCTCGGGGTCGTTGACGCGCCCGATGAGCTCCATCACGGCGAGCTGGTTGGCCGGGATGCGCTCGGCGCGCACCACCTGCGGGCGGGCGAAGAAATACCCCTGGAAGTAGTCGAAGCCCATGTCCTGCAGGTCGTTGAAGCGCTCGCGCTGCTCGATCTTCTCCGCCAGCAGCTTCGCCTCGGGCGCCAGCTGGTGGATGCGCTCCATGTGCGAGGCCAGCGCCATGTCGTCGTGCTCCAGCACATCGAGCTTGACCACATCGGCCAGCGCCACCAGCGGCTTGTGGGCCTCGGTCCAGGCGAAGTCGTCGAGCACGATGGTGTAGCCCAGATCCTTCAGCCGGCCTACCTGCTCCACCACCTCGGGCGTGGGCCGCACCGTCTCCAGGATCTCCAGCGCGCACTGGGTGGGCAGCACCTCGCCGAGCCGCCCTTCCAGCAGCATCGCCTCCGGCACATTGATCCAGGCCGGGTGCTTGCCGACGATCTTCTCCAGCCCCACCTCGGTGAGCAGATCCAGCAGCAGGCTGGCGGTCGCCGCCCGGTCGTCCTCCACGCCTGCCTTACCGGAGTTGTCGCTGCGGTACAGCAGCTCGTAGGCCTGCGTGCGCAGCTTGCGGTTGAAGATCGGCTGTCTGCCGATGAATGCCGTGGCCAAGTCTCGACTCCTTTCCGGTGTCCGTTGTCTTCGTCTTGTCTCTTGCTGCGGCGCTGCCGCATGTCCTGTCAGGCAGCGTGGGCGCGCACCTCGTCGGCCCAGTGCATGGCCTCGCGGTTGATGCGTGCCAGCTCGCCGGCGTCGAGGTCGTGGAACGCCGCCTCGTCGATGAGCCCCGATTCCAGCGCCATGGTGCAGCGCAGCGCCTGACCCATGTCGCCCTTGAGGTGCAGCAGGGCCTGTTTCACTTCGTCCACCAGGGGCAGCTGCGCCAGCACCGTCTCCATGTCGGTCTCCATGACCACATCCAGCGCCGAGAACAGCCCCACGGTGAAATAGCTGGCCGGATTCTCGGCCCCGACCTGCTTCGCCAGCAGCTCGCAGCTGCGGGCACGCGCCAGCAGCGTGGTGATCAGCTCGTCCGGCGTATTCTCGCTGGCAAGGTCCGACATCGCCATGATCGACACCCAGTACTTGATCATGTCCACACCGAGCAGGATCAGCGCGCGCTGGATGGAATCGATCTCGCGCGACAGGCCGGTGATGGGAGAGTTCACGTATTTCAGGACCTTCACGCTGAGCGAGACATCCTGCTGGATGAGCTCGGCCAGCTCGTCCATGGTGACATCGGGGTCGTTGACCCGCGCCAGGAGCTGCATCACGGTCATCTTGTTGGCCGGGACGCGCTTGCTCTTCACCACCGTGGGTTTGGCGAAGAAGTACCCCTGAAAGTAGTCGATGCCCAGGTCCTGGTACAGGTTGAACTGTTCCGGCGTCTCCACCTTCTGAGCCAGCAGCTTGATGCCCTTGGGCTTGAGCACCTCGACATGCTTGCGGATCTGTTCCTCGTCGAGCTGGCTGGTGTCGATCTTGACGATGTCGGTCACCGCCAGCAGCGGCAGGATCTCCTTGCGGATGACGAAGTTGTCCAGCGCGATGCGGTAACCCTGCGACTTGAGGCCCTTGATGGCCTCGATCAGCGCCTCGTCCACCTCGATGTCGCTCGGCACCTCGAACACGGTGCGCTCGGGCGGGAAGATGCCCAGCTCCTGATCCACCAGAAAGCCGCGCGTCAGCTTGAAGAAGGCATCGTGCGGGCCAATGACGTTCTCCAGCCCGATCTCGATGAAGGCATTGATGATGACCCGCGAGGTGGCCGCATCGCCCGTCAGGTCGCTGCGGTTGTCCTCGGTGTCGCGGTACAGCAGCTCGTAGGCCGTGGTCTTGAGCTTGCGGTTGAAGATCGGCTGGCGGCCGATGTAGACCTCATTCGCCATTGTGTTTCCCTGTCATTGGGCGGTCGTTGTGTGCCCTGTCGATGATACGCCATCGGCCCGGCAAAACCAGCCTGTACCAAGGGCCATTGGTCAGCGCGGCAGGACCCCGCCGAACAGCCCCTCGCGCAGCAGCGTGCGCGCCGCGGCGCTGCCCAGCTTGCGGCTGAGCTGCTCCAGCAGGCCTTCCTGCACCGTGTAGTCCACGATCTTCTCCTGCCCGAACTCCTTGCGTGCCACCTCGCCGGGGCTGGCCAGACCGTCGATGAGCCCCAGCTTCAGCGCCTCCTCGCCGGTCCAGAACAGGCCGCTGAAGAGGCTCGGGTCGTCGGCCAGGCGGTCGCCGCGGCCCTGCTTCACCACCTCGATGAACTGGTGGTGGATCTGGTCCAGCAGGCGCTGCACATGCGCCACCTCGTCCTTGCGCTCGGGCAGGAAGGGATCGAGCATGCCCTTGTGCTCGCCGGCGGTGAGCAGACGCCGCTCGATGCCCAGCTTGTGCATGGCATCGACGAAGCCGAAGCCGTCCATGCGCACGCCGATGGAGCCGACGATGCTGCCGGCATCGGCATAGATGCGGTCGGCCGCCACCGCGGCGTAGTAGCCGCCGGAGGCGCCGATGTCGGTGATCACGGCGTAGAGGGGCTTGTCCGGGTACTCCTTGCGCAGGCGCCGGATGGCGCGGTTGATGTAGGCCGCCTGCACCGGGCTGCCGCCGGGGCTGTTGATGCGCAGGATCACGCCCACGCTCTTCTCCGCCTCGAAGGCGTCCTTCAGGCCCTGTACCACATTGTCGGCGCTGGCCTCGGTGTCGTCGGCGATGATGCCCTTGAGGTCCACCATCGCCACATGCGGCTCCACCTCGGCCAGGTCGATGTTGCGGTTGTCGAGCATGATGGCCAGCAGGGCGAACAGGTAGGCAAAGCCCAGCAGTTTGAAGAAGATGCCCCAGCGCCGGCTGCGCCGCTGCTCCACCAGCCCCTCGCGCGCCAGCCGCTCGATGGCCTCGCGTTCCCAGCCCGGCTTCTGTTCCTCGCTCATCGCGGCTCCCGTGTTCGTCGTTCGGTACCGGCCCGCGCCAGCCAGCGCGGGATCTCGTGCATGTCCTCCACCAGCCCGGCCGGATCGTGTTCCAGCAGGGCCTCGGCCGGCTGCACGCCCCAGCCCACGGCCAGCGCATCCATGCCGGCGGCATGGGCCATCAAGATATCATAGGCCGAGTCGCCCACCATCAGCCCCGCCCGCGGCGGCAGGTCCAGCGCCCGCACGATCTCCTCCAGCATGCGCGGATGCGGCTTGGAGCGCG
>JALWNJ010000097.1 GCA_026995955.1 Gammaproteobacteria bacterium | reverse complement strand
GCTGGAGCCGGTGTTCGTCGGCGGCGCCACGGTGCGCAACGCAACCTTGCACAACATGGACGAGATCGAGCGCAAGGACATCCGCATCGGTGACTGGGTCATCGTGCGCCGCGCCGGCGATGTCATCCCCGAGGTGGTCGGGGTGGTGAAGTCGAAGCGTACCGGCAAGGAGCGGCGCATCCAGCTCCCGAAGCGCTGCCCGGTGTGCGGCTCGGAGGTGATCCGCCCCGAGGGCGAGGCGATTGCCCGCTGCAGCGGGGGGCTGTACTGCCCGGCGCAGCGCAAGGAGGCCATCAAGCACTTTGCCTCGCGCAAGGCGATGGACATCGAGGGGCTGGGCGACAAGCTGGTCGACCAGCTCGTGGACAAGGGGTTGGTCGAGCACCCGGACGACCTGTATCGGCTCACGGTCGATCAGCTCAAGACACTGGAACGCATGGGCGAGAAGTCGGCGCGCAATCTGGTCGAGGCCATCGAACGCAGCAAGGAGGCCACCCTGGCGCGCTTCATCTTTGCGCTCGGTATCCGCGAGGTGGGCGAGGCCACGGCCCGTTTGCTGGCGGAGCACTTCTGCTCCCTCGAGGCGCTGATGCAGGCCGACGAGGAGGCGCTGGAGGCGATTCCCGACATCGGCCCCGTGGTTGCCTCCTACATCGTCTCCTTCTTCCGCCAGCCGCACAACCGCGAGGTGATCGACGGCCTGCTGGCGGCCGGCATCCACTGGCCGGATCCCTGCGCCGATCGCCCCGCCGAGCAGCCGCTGGCGGGGATGACCTTCGTCCTCACCGGTGCGCTCCGCAACCATACCCGGGACGAGGCCAAGGCACGGCTGCAGGCCCTGGGCGCCAGGGTGAGCGGCTCCGTGTCGCGGCGCACCACGGCGGTTATCGTTGGCGCCGATCCCGGCTCCAAGCTGGCCCGGGCAGAGGAACTCGGCGTGCCCGTTCTGGACGAGGAAGGGCTTGAGTATCTGCTGGCTCATGGCCGGCTCCCGCCGCTCGGGGATGATGCCCGACCGGCTTGATCTGCATCACTTGAAAGCACCGCAACCGGTGCCATCATGACCCATGTGTGCCCACGGGAGAATCGAAATGATCGACACCGAACAGTTACGCAAGGACCTGTTGCAGCAGCTGGATGCGTTGCGTGCCCGCCTGGAACGCCTCCGCGCCAGCAAGGCCCAGCCGCTGGACAAGGACGCGGAGGAGCAGGCGCTGGAGCTTGAAAACGCCGAGGTCGAGGACGACATCGAGGCCGTGACCGAGGCCGAGATCGACCAGATCGAGCGCGTTCTGGCGCGTATCGACGGCGGGGAATATGGCATCTGCGTCGACTGTGGCGGGCCGATCGGGGAGCAGCGCCTTCAGGCCAATCCGCTGGCCCTGCGCTGTATCGAGTGCGAGGAGATTTGGGAACGCCGCCAGGCCGGCCTGTGAAGGCCTTGGGATGGCTGGGGTTTATTGAAGCCGGTCTGCCCTGATCCTATATATCGGACGGCACCCGGAGTGCCGGGCGGCTCGGGGCTCCGGGGTTGATCAACCACCCATCGAAAAGGAGAAACGATCATGTCGACCGGTACCTACAAGGTGAAGGGCAACCCGCTGTTCCGCAAGGACGACGATCCGGGCTATCGCGTGGCCTGGAAGTACAAGTACAAGTTCCAGAAAGGCCATTTCGACGAGGAAATGACCTATGGAGAGGCCAGGAAGAAGGCCGAGGAGCTGGCCGCCAAGGAGCCGGACAAGACCTTCTGGCCCGAACTCATCATGACCATGTAAAGGCCCATTCGGGCGACACGATTTGGTCTGAACGAGGCGCCCTGGAAACAGGGCGTTTTTTTCATCAACAGATTTAGAAAATACTGAAATACTTCAATACTCTGAAGCTTGACATGGATCAAGACAACCCGCCACAGCGCGGCGTCTAATCTCTCCAAGAACGGAAAAAAGCCCCCAGGCCGGTCATGCAGGCAAAAGCGGGGCAAGCGTCATGATCATCGGAGGGATGAGAGACGATGTGCCGGAAATGCGAGGCCCGACAGTGCCTCTGAAGACCGTGAACGGACCGGGTCGTGCTGCCCGGTTCGGAGTCATCGCCCCCATCTCTCCCCGGTTTCGAATCAACCTGAACGATCTCGACAAGGGGAGGGGCCATGAGCAACAAGAAACGACCACTGAATCGCGGCATCCTGGGTCTTGCCGCACTGATTCCCCTGCTGGCCGCGACGCCGGCCATGGCGGCCGATGAGGCGCTGATCAAGCGGGGCGAACAGCTGTTCAACCAGAACTGCAAGGTATGCCACCAGGCCGACGGTGTCGGCAAGACGGGGTTTGCGCCTTCGCTGACCAACCCCGAGTTCCTGTCCGTGGCCTCGGAAGAATTCCTGGAAGGCACCATCCGGGATGGACGCATCGGAACCGCGATGCCGCCCTTTGCCCATCTGGGCATGGACAACATCAAGGCCATCATCGCCTTTCTCAAGTCCCACGCGACCCTGCCGGACCGCTCGAAGGAAGTCGATGCCCAGCCCAAGGCCAAGGGCAGCGTCAAGAACGGCGACCGGCTGTTCCACGAGATCTGCGCCACCTGCCATGGCATGAATGGCGATGGCTATGCAGCGGGCGGCACGGGGACGGCCATCGGCAAGCCGGGTTTCCTGAGCAAGGCCTCGGATGGCTTCATCCGGGAGACCGTCAAGCACGGCCGTTCGTTCACGCGCATGCGCGGATTCCAGGGGTCGGATGGGCTGGCCAATCTGACCGACCAGGAAATCGACGACATCATCGTCTATCTGCGCAGCCTGCAGAAGTGAAGGTCAACATGAAGGTCAACCGCAGCAGCATCCAGGCAGCATTTCGGAGGGGAACACCATGAAACGATTCAAGATCTCGCGCCGCAACTTCCTCAAGGGCAGCGCCTTCATCACCAGCTCGGCGGCGGGTGCCAGCCTGTTCGTGGGCGCCAATCCGGAGCTGGAGGCCGCGCCGCACGACGCCGAAGACACGCCCAGCCGCAAGACGGCACTGGCCCAGTGCCCGTACTGCGGCGTGGGTTGCGGCACCGTCATCCAGGTGGAGAACGGCAAGATCGTCTCCATGCGTCCGGACAAGGACCATCCCACCAACCGCGGCCTGCAGTGCATCAAGGGCCTGACCGCCGCCGAGCCGATCTATGTCGATCGGCTGGAGGGCGATACCCTGGTACGCAAGGACGTGTGGGAGGAATGGAACAAGCCGGGTCACGGCGATCTGGAGTACACCTCGAAGACCAAGGGCTCGTTCGAGGACAAGGACTTCGTGCGCGTGCCCTACAAGAAGGCCTCCGAGATGGTGGCGCACAAGATCGCCCACTTCGCCAAGAAGTACGGCGGGAATTCGATCGGGCTGTATGGTTCCGGCCAGCTCACCGTGGAGGGTCAGTATCTCGAGAACCTGTTCATGAAGGGGGTGTTGGGTTCCAATACCATCGAGGCCAATGCCCGCATGTGCATGACCTCGGCAGTGACCGGCTACTTCGCCACGCTGGGTTCGGATACCCCACCCCTGGCCTATGACGACATAGAACTGTGCGACATGATCATGCACTTCGGGCACAACGCCCGCGAGTCGCACCCGATCATCTTCTGGCGTGCTGCAGACCACAAGAAAAAGAACGACATTCCCACCGTGGTGGTGGATCCGCGCCGCACCGGGACCGTCATGGGCTATGAGGACATCAACCCCAAGAACACGGTTCATGTGCCGCTGCTCAACGGGGACATCAGTTTCCTCAACTCCATCGCCCATGTGCTGCTCAAGGAACATCCCGATGTCATCGACTGGGACTTCATGAAGGCACATACCAAGGGCTGGAAGGAATACGTGGACGGCGTGCTGAAGGACTACAGCCCCGAGCAGGTGCAGGACCGCATGGGCGGTGACGTGCCGCCGGAGCTGATCCGCAAGGTGGCAGCCATGTTCGCCGATGCCACCCGCAAGCGCATGAATCGCAGCAAGGGGTCGCACAAGGAAGGTTATGGCGGTGTCATCATCATGTGGGGGATTGGCTACAACCAGCACATCCACGGCCAGCACAATGTCATTTCCATCATCAACCTGCTGACGCTGACCGGCAACCTGGCCAAGCCGGGCTGCGGACCGTTCTCCATGACCGGCCAGCCCAACGCCATGGGCGAGCGTTTCACGGGAGGTCTGACGGGACGGTTGCCGTTCAACGAGCCGTTGTCCAACATCAAGCACCTCAAGCACATGGCCAAGCAATGGCGGGTACCGGAACAGAACCTGCACAATGCCCTCAATTCCACCAACCCGGGCATGGCCGTGGGCATGATGGAGCGGGCGCTCAAGGGTGATCTCAAGGCCATGTTCCTGGTCTATGCCACCCACATCGACCTGCCAGACCAGGAGAACCTGATTCGCCCGGCATTGAAGAAGACCTTCAATGTGGTACAGGAGATCTACCGGCACGCGCCCAACAACCTGTATGCCGATGTCATCTTCCCGGCCGCGACCTGGGGTGAGGTGAATGGCGTGTACATCAGTTCCGAGCGGCGCATCAACATCGTCGAGAAGGCTGCCGAGCCGCCCAAGGGGTGCCGACCCGATCTCGACATGGTGGTGGACAAGGGCCGCGAAGTGGCAGCCCTGCTGGGCATGGATCCGGACAAGATCTTCCCCTGGAAGCGGGACGAGAAGGGTTTCATCGATGCCGAGGAGGTGTTCCGGGACATCTGCCGAGCCTCGGCCGGTACCGATGTCGATCTGACCGGCATCCTCGAGGTGGAACGCATCGACGGCATCTCGCCCTACGAGCAGCTCAAGAAACTGCGTGGCATCCAGTGGCCGGCGCCGACCTACGAGATGGCCAAGAACGGCGGGGCCAAGCGCCGCTACATGATGCAGGAGGGGGTGTGGCCCAACCGTCCCTATGGGTACTTCCGCACCAAGGATGGCAAGGTGCACATGAAGCTCTGTCATCAGGACTACAGCGACCGCAAGGAGATCACGAAGAAGCTGATGGAGTTCGGTGTGAAGAAGGATCTCTACACCATCGACCACATGGATCTCATCAAGCTGGCACGCGACAAGGGGCTGACGCCCGACCTGCCCGACGAGGAGTACCGTGGCCGGCACTGGAGCAAGATCCCCAAGGACAAGTATCCGTACTGGTTCGGCCTGGGTGTGGTGTACGAGCACTTCCATACGGCCAAGTCGCTGCGCAGTCCGACCACCCGACGGCTGGTGCCCGAGATGTATGTGGAGATGCATCCCGAGGATGCCAAGGAACTGGGCATCAAGGATGGCGACAAGGTGCGTATCGTCACCCGTCGCGGCTCGGTAGAGGCACGGGCGCAGGTCGGTGGTACCGACAGTCTGGTCAAGCCAGCGCGCAACAGCGTACCGCGTGGTTACATGTTCGGACCCTGGAACCTGTCGGTGGCCGACAGTGCCGTGCCGGAGAAGAACAAGTGGCTGGCGAACCGCGTGACCAGCCGGGTGTGGGATCCGGTCTCGGGCCAGGTCGACTTCAAGAAGTCGGCGTGTCGCATCGAGAAGATCTGAGGCCGGTGCCCGGCCGGAACGGTTCGTTCCGGCCGGGCCAAGCCCGGGAGGCAAAGCAATGCAGCGCAGGCAGTTTCTCGGCTCACTGGTAGCCGCGGCAGTGATGCTGGCCGGAGGCGAGCCGGCCAGGGCCGTGTTGCACGGTGGGCGGATTCGCTATCTCCGCCCGCCGGGGGCGTTGCCGGAAGAGGATTTTCTGGCGACCTGCATCCATTGTGGCCAGTGTGCCCAGGTCTGTCCCAATCGTTGTATCCAGTTCTTTCGCTTCGAGAACGGGCCGGACTCGATGGATACGCCCTACATCATCCCGCGCGAGCAGGCCTGCATCCTGTGCATGAAGTGCGGCGATGTCTGTCCCAGTGGCGCCATCCGCCCGGTGGAACGCACGGCCGAGGCCGTGATCGAGAGCGTGCGCATGGGCCGTGCCCGTGTGGATACCAGGCTGTGTCTCTCCTACCAGGGGAAGACCTGTGGTGTCTGCTATCGAGCCTGTCCGTTGCCTGATGTAGCGCTCAGGGTCGGCATGCTGGAACAACCCATCGTTATGGATGCCTGTGTGGGCTGCGGGCTGTGCGAGCGCGCCTGCATCCAGATGCCCCAGGCCATCCGTGTCATTCCGAGGAACAGCTGAATGTCCAAAACCCCTGTCCGGCCCTTTTTCCTCTGGCGTCACCTCAACAAGCTGCGTTGGCTGGTACTGACGCTGGTGTTTTCCATGCTGGTACTGCTGCCCTTCCTGTATCTGTACCAGACCTATGTGGCGGCCCACGCCTACGACTTCCTGTCACCGGGCGAGAAGCGAATCTACGATGTGGTGGAAGCGATTACCTCGCCTTTTGTGAGCGATCCTGCCACCCAGCTCGATGCCATCAAGGGCACCACCTGGTCGGCGCGTTTCTGGGGCTATCACATCTCCGACCCACTGGCGGTGCTGGGCCAGATAGCGGCCACGCACAAGATCTATCTGCCCTTCCTGCTCAGTGCCCTGATCCCGGTTGTGCTTACGCTACTGTTTGGCCGTTTCTATTGCGGCTGGATCTGTCCGGCGACCTTTCTGTACGAGCTGAACAGCAATTTTGCCGCTCTTCTGCATCGCATGGGGCTGCGTACAGGGAACCGGCATCTGGATCGGCGCGTCAAGTATCTCGTGCTCGCTCTCGGGCTGATACTCTCCGCCGTGACCGGCTCGGTGCTGGTGGCGGCCATCTATCCCCCTGCCGTTATCGGGCGGGAACTCTTCTACGGCATCGCCCTGGGCGGGGTG
>JALWNJ010000096.1 GCA_026995955.1 Gammaproteobacteria bacterium | reverse complement strand
CATGCCGACATGGTGGACAAGTACCTGGACGGGCTGTACTTCATCGACTTCTCGCTCGACAGCGGCGAGCCGGGCGGGGTGGCCGACCCCGAGTTCCTGCGCCAGGTGGACGACTTTGCCGAGTGGCTCCGGCGCCAGCCCGGCGTGCGCCACGTGGCCAGCATCACCGATGTCTTCAAGCGGCTGAACCGCAACCTGCACGGCGACGACCCGACCTGGTACCGGCTGCCGGAGCAGCGTGACCTGGCGGCGCAGTACCTGCTGCTGTACGAGATGTCGCTGCCCTACGGGCTGGACCTGAACAACCAGATCAATGTCGATAAGTCCGCCACCCGGTTGTCGGCCACGCTGGACATCCTCTCCACCAACGAGGTGCTGGATCTGGAGCGCCGCGCCGAGGCCTGGCTGAAGCAGCACGCGCCGAAGCTGGCCACCCGCGGCGCCAGCCCCACCATCATGTTCGCCAACATCGGCAAGCGCAACATCCGCAGCATGCTGCTCGGCACCACGGTGGCGCTGGTGCTGATCTCGCTGGTGCTGGTGTTCGCCCTGCGCTCGCTGAAGCTGGGGCTGATCAGCCTGCTGCCCAACCTGCTGCCGGCCGGCATGGCCTTCGGCATCTGGGCCCTGCTGGTGGGCGAGGTCGGGCTGGCGCTGTCGGTGGTCACCAGCATGTCGCTCGGCATCGTGGTGGACGACACCGTGCACTTCCTGTCCAAGTACGTGCGCGCCCGCCGCGAGCAGCACCTGGCCCCGGCCGAGGCGGTGCGCTATGCCTTCCACAATGTGGGGGTGGCGCTGTTCGTGACCACCGTGGTGCTGACCGCGGGCTTCCTGGTGCTGGCCACCTCGCACTTCGAACTCAATTCCACCATGGGCCTGATGACGGCCCTGACCATCGTGCTGGCACTGGTGCTGGACTTCTTCCTGCTGCCGCCCCTGCTGCTGGCCACCGACAAGGGAGAGACGATATGAAACGCCTGCCCGCCCTGCTGAGCGGCCTGCTGCTGGCGCTGCCGCTGCTGGCCCTGGCCGTGGACGCCGACGCCCTGCGCGCCGGGATCGAGAAACAGACCGACCCCGACGCCAAGGGGCTGGCCATCGCCCGCGCCGCCGATGCCTACGATGCCGGCTTCGGCGACATCCGCGCCGACATGGAGATGATCCTGTACGACCGCAAGGGGCGCGAGAGCCGGCGCCAGTTGCGCACCCGCATCCTCGAGGTGCAGGGCGACGGCGACAAGAGCATGTCGATCTTCGATGCCCCGCGTGATGTGAAGGGCACCGCCATGCTCACCTGGTCGCACGGCGTCAAGCCCGACGACCAGTGGCTCTACCTGCCGGCACTCAAGCGCGTCAAGCGCATCAACTCGCGCAACAAGTCCGGCCCCTTCATGGGCAGCGAGTTCGCCTACGAGGATCTCGGCTCGCAGGAAGTGGAGAAGTACCACCACCGCTGGCTGCGTGACGAGCCCTGCGGCGAGGGGCTGCAGTGCTGGGTGCTGGAGCAGCGGCCGCAGTACAAGTACTCCGGCTACACGCGGCGCCTGGTATGGATCGACAAGCAGCACTTCCGGCCCATGAAGGTCGAGTTCTACGACCGCAAGAACAGCCTGCTCAAGACCCTCACCTACCATGACTACCGGCGGTACGAGGGCCACTGGTGGCGGCCGGGCCGCATGGAGATGGTCAATCACCAGAACGGCAAGCGCACGGTGCTGATCTGGAAGAACTACCGTTTCCACACCGGCCTCAGGGACAGCGACTTCCGCAAGAACCGGCTCAAGAGCCTGAAGTAGATGCTGCCTCGCCTGCTGCCCCTGCTCGCCCTGCTCGTCGCCGCTGTTCCGGCAGCGGCCGACGGCTGGCGCCTGAGCGGATCGATCAGCGGCCAGGCCAACCTGTATCCGAGCCCGCCGCGCTATCCCGGCCAGGTCAGAAACGACGCCTCGCTGGCGGTTGAGCCGGAGCTGTACCGCGAGTGGAACGACGGCGCGCTGTCGTTCACCCTCGTGCCCTTCTACCGCCGGGACAGCGCCGGTGGCGAGCGAACCCATGGCGACATTCGCGAGCTCAATGTCTATGCCCGCAAGGGCGACTGGGAGGGGCGCGTCGGCATCGGCAAGGTGTTCTGGGGCGTGACCGAGTCCAACCACCTGGTCGATGTGGTGAACCAGATCGACGGGGTGGAGGACCTCGACGGCGAGGACAAGCTGGGCCAGCCGATGCTGAGCCTGGCCGCCAGCTTCGACTGGGGCGATGTCGAATACTACCTGCTGCCGCTGTTCCGCGAGCGCAGCTGGCCCGGGGTACCCGACCGCCAGCGCTTCGCCCTGCCGGTGGACAACGACCTGGCCCGCTACGAGAGCGATGCGGGGCGGCATCATGTCGATCATGCGCTGCGCGTCTCAGCCACCTTCGGCGAGCTGGATCTGGGGCTGAGTGTCTTTGTCGGTACCGCCCGCATGCCGCGGCTGGTCCTCACCATGAACGGCTCGGGGGAAGCGGTGCTGGCGCCCTTCTACGAGCAGTCGCGCCGGCTGGGGCTGGACGCGCAATGGATCGTCGAGGACTGGACCTGGAAGCTGGAGGCGATCCGCGAGCGGCGCGGCGGGAGCTGGTACAGCGCCGCGGTGGGCGGCTTCGAGTACACCTTCTACGATGTCGCCGGCAGCGGCTGGGACCTGGGCAGCCTGCTCGAGTACAACTACGACAGTCGCGGCCTGAACGCCCTCACCCTGTTGCAGGACGATGTGTTCGCCGGCCTGCGCCTGGCGTTCAACGATGCCGACAGCAGCGAGATCCTGGCCGGCCTGTTCCACGACCTGACGCTGGGCAGCGAGATGCTGCGGGTGGAGGCCAGCACCCGCATCGGCGAGGACCTGAAACTGAGCATCGAGGCGCAGGGCTTCGCGCGCATGGATCCGCGCGACCTGGCCTACGGCCTGCGCGACGACGACTACCTGCGGCTGGAGCTGGGCTGGTACTTCTGAGCTCAGGCGTCTGCCGCCGCCTCCAGTTCCGCGGTCAGGGCCTGCCGGCGTGCGGCGCGGTCGCCGCTCAGGGCGAAGCCGCGCAGACGGCCCGCCGTGTCCACGAAGCGGCTCTCCACGCCGCTTTCGTCCGCTTCCACCCGCCATTCACCCTCGGCCCCGGCCGGCGGCGGCGCCACCACCGTCGGACAGGCCGGCGTCTTCACCACCACCGGCATCGGCGGGTAGTCCACCTCGGTAGGGTGTCCGGCCAGGGTGCGCGCCAGGGCCCTGGCACCGATCATGATCGGCTGCACGAAGGGCAGCACCTGGCCGTCGAGCTCGATGCAGTCGCCGAGGGCGTGGATGTCCGGATCGCTGGTGCGCAGCAGGTGGTCGACCACGATGCCTCGCCGGCAGACGAGCCCCGCGGCCTCGGCCAGGCGGGTGTCGGGCCGCAGGCCCACCGCCGACAGCACCAGATCCGCCTCGACGCGCTCACCGCCCGCCAGGGTGGCCTCGAGGCGCCCGTCAGCGGCCTCGTCGAGGCGCACGACATGATCGCCGAGGCACCAGGCCACGCCCAGCGCCTGCAGGGCATCGCGCAGGCGTTCGGCATTGGCCGGCGGCGCCAGCCTGCCCAGCGGCAGCGGTGCCGGATCGGTGACCGTGACGCCGTGGCCGCTGGCCGCGAGATCGTTGGCGAACTCGCAGCCGATGAGGCCGGCGCCCATGATGAGCACGGTCGCGCCCGGTCGCAGTGCCTGGCGGAAGCGGCGATAGTCCTCCAGATTGTTGATCGACGACACCCGATCGGCGGCCTCGCCCTGCAGCGGGATGCGGATCGGACGGGCGCCCACCGCCAGCACCAGCTTGCCGTAGTCCAGCGTCTCGCCGTCGGCCAGGCGCACACGGCGCCGTTCGCGGTCGATGGCAACCACCTCGCGGTGCGCCAGGACGCGGGCGTCGAGGCGACTTGCCATGGTGTCGGCATCGGCCGTGACCAGGGCCTCGACCTCGCGGCCCTGGCTCAGCGCGTTGGACAGCATGGGCTTGGAATAGAAGGCACCGTCGTCGTGGCTGACCAGCACCAGCGGACGGGCTGCGTCCAGGCGACGGAATTCGCGCGCGAGGGTATAGCCGGCCAGGCCAGTGCCGATGATGACGAGGGGATTCGAATCGTGTGCGGTCATGCGCTTTCCTCCCGGAAAGGGGCTGGGGCGCGGGCCGCCCCGGCCATGCCGTGTCAGGCGCAGTCGGCGATCTCGATCATCTCGAAATCGGCCTTGGCCACCCCGCAGTCCGGGCAGGCCCAGTCCTCGGGGATGTCTTCCCAGCGCGTGCCGGGTGCGATGCCTTCCTCGGGAAGGCCCTCGGCCTCGTCATAGACGAAGCCACAGACGATGCATTGCCATTTCTTCATGGTACGAATTCCTCTCGGTTTCAATGGTTCGGAGTCGGGTTCAGGCGTTGCGGGCCCGTTCCAGCGTCTCTTCGTAGTGGCGCGCATGGCGCTCCTCCACCCGGGTCAGGGCGGCGAAGCGCTTCTCCGCCTTGCGCAGGGTGTCACGGAAGCGCTCGGCGTGTTCGCGCGATTCCTCGATCTGCTCGTCGATCTCGCGCACCGCAGCCTCGTTGCCTTCCTCCATCGCCAGGTGACGGAACTTCGGGTACATCTCGGTGTACTCGTGGGTCTCGCCCTCGATGGCCAGTTCCAGGCAGCGCTCCGGGGTCATCCGGTCGGCCGGCATCAGCAGGTCGAGATGACCGAAGGCATGCTGCACCTCCTGCGCCGCGGTCTCCTCGAACACGCGGGCGATGTCCTCGGCCCCGCGGGCGCGGCACAGGCGGGCGAAGTACAGGTACTTGATGTGGGCCATCGACTCGCCGGCGAAGGCGGATTCGATGTTGCGGATGGTGATCGAGTCTTCGTGGTTCATGGTCTTGCTCCTCTCGTGTTTCGGGTGATGACTCAGCGTCGGGAGCAATATTGGAACAATTCCAAAAATAAGTGAAATCGAATGTTTTGAATTTGTTGATAGTTTTTAATTATCGGAAGCCAGCTTGCGGATGCAGGAGAGGGGGACCTCGGCGATGGCCGTGCACAGTGTCTCGATGGCGGCCCTGCGCGGGAAACCGCTGCGCCAGGCAAGCGCCACCCGGCGCTGCGGCACGGGGCCCTCCAGGCGCCGCACGCGGGTGACGCGCCCCGGTCCCTGTGCATCACCCGCCGCCGTGCAGGGCAGCACCGTCACCCCCAGGCCCGAGGCCACCATATGGCGGATGGTCTCCAGCGAGCTGCCCTCCAGCCCGCGCGCGGCCCAGGACTCGGCGCGTTCGCGGCAGGCCGGACAGGCGGCCAGCAGCTGGTCGCGGAAGCAGTGGCCCGGACCGAGCAGCAGCAGATCCTCCTCGGCCAGTTCGGCAAGGGAAACCGCCTCGCATTCCGCCAGCGGATGCCCGCTGGGGAGCAGGGCGACGAAGGGTTCCTCGTACAGCGGTCGGGTGTCGATGCCCGGTTCGTCGAAGGGCAGGGCGACGAGGATCGCGTCCAGCTCGCCGCTGCGCAGCCGTCGCGCCAGGCCGACGGTGTAGTCCTCTTCGATCAGCAGCGGCATGCGCGGCGCGCGCTCGCGCAGCAGCGGCACCAGCCAGGGCAGCAGGTAGGGTCCGATGGTGTAGATTGCGCCGAGGCGCAGCGGTCCGTCCAGCGGATCGGCATGACGGCCGGCGATGAGCGGGATGCGCTCGGCCTCGTCCAGCACGCGCTGGGCCTGGGCCACGATCTCCTCGCCCACCGCCGTGATGCGCACCTCGCCATGGCCGCGTTCGAACAGCTGGACGCCCAGCTGCTCCTCGAGCCGGCGCACCCCCATGCTCAGCGTGGGCTGGCTGACATGACAGGCCTCCGCGGCATGCCCGAAGTGGCGGTGCCGGGCCACCGCCACGATGTAGCGCAGCTCGGTGAGCGTCATCGCCTCAGCCGGTCAGCCGGGCGAGGGCCTCGCGGTACTTCTCGGCCGTGCGCCGCACCACCTCCGGCGGCAGCTCGGGGCCGGGCGGGGTCTTGTCCCAGTCCAGGGTCTCCAGCCAGTCGCGCACGAACTGCTTGTCGAAGGAGGGCGGGCTGATGCCGGAGCGGTAGTCCTCGGCCGGCCAGAAACGGGAGGAATCGGGGGTCAGTACCTCGTCGATGAGTACCACCTGCCCGTCCTCGTCGAGCCCGAACTCGAACTTGGTGTCGGCGATGATGATGCCGCGCCCGCGCGCGTATTCGGCGGCCTCGGCGTACAGTTGCAGGCTCAGGTCGCGCACCCGGGCGGCGATCTCCGGGCCCAGCAGGCGCTCGGTCTCCCCGTAGTCGATGTTGATGTCGTGGTCGCCCACCTCGGCCTTGGTGGAGGGCGTGTAGATGGGCTCCGGCAGGCGGTCGGCAAGCCGGAGCCCTTCGGGCAGGGGGATGCCGCAGACCTGGCCGGTGGCCTGGTAGTCCTTCCAGCCCGAGCCGATCAGGTAGCCGCGCACGATGGCCTCCACCGGCAGCGCCCTGAGCCTTTTCACCACCACGCTGCGGTCGCGCACCTGGTCGCGCTCGCCTTCGGCCACCACCGATTCCGGATCGATGTCGGTGAGGTGGTTGGGCGCCAGATGGGCCAGCCGCCGGAACCAGAAGTTCGAGATCTGCGTCAGCACCACCCCCTTGCCCGGGATCGGTGTGGGCAGGATCACGTCGAAGGCGGAGATGCGGTCGGAGGTCACCACCAGCATGTGCCGGTCGTCCACCGCGTACAGATTGCGCACCTTGCCGCGGTGAATCAGCGGCAGGCTGTCGATTTGCGGCTCGAACAGGGCCTCGGTCAGGGTGTCCATGGGGTCGCTTCGGGGCTTGGGGACATGGCGCGAGTTTAGCATGGCGGCCCCTCTGGC
>JALWNJ010000095.1 GCA_026995955.1 Gammaproteobacteria bacterium | reverse complement strand
GCGGCGCACCAGGGAGATCCACTGCACCGACTGCGGATGCGGTTGCCGGTTGAGCCAGAACAGGAACGAGCCGGGCCGTTCACGCTGCAGGTCGTGGTACAGGTCGCTGGAACGGTTGATGGTGTCGGCGCCGACCATCGGCGCCATGGCCTCGATCGGCGGTGTGCGGCTGGCCAGTGCGGCGAGGTCGGCCTTGTCGCTGCCCAGGTTCGGGCTGGCCAGGGTGATGACCGCGCGCACCGGCAGCTCGGGGTGCGTCACCACCGCATGGCGGGCCACTACGCCGCCGGCGGAATGGCCCACCAGGATGAGCTTCTGCCCCGGGTGGTCCTTTTCGATGCGAACCAGCAGCGGCAGCAGCAGGCCGGACTGCACCGGGATCGGGGCCTCCGAGGGCAGGTCCACGCGCACGAAGACACGGTCGCCGTCGGCCTTCGGGCCGATGTGATGGGGCCCGGTGGGGGTGACGGCATAGATGCCGCCGTCCTTCCAGCCGCGCTGCACCAGTCCGGCGAGCACGCCATGCCGGGCCCAGGTGCCGGCGTCGCTGCGCCAGCCGTGGATCAGGACCAGCACCTCGGCCGAGGCGCCGGCGGAAAAGCCCAGCAGCAATAAAAGGATGAAGGGCAGGATGGCACGACGGATCATGACATGGCCTCCACAGCGGGAAACGGAAACGGAATTGTATCCCGCTGCAGGGCCGACCACCAGAAAGGTGGCAACAGTGAAGGGGAATCAGTCGGTCGCCGGACAGCCCACGGCACTGCGCAGCAGCGACTCGGGTACCGCGGCGGCGATGATGTGACCCGGATCCTGGCTCGAGGCGCCCAGGGGAAAGTACCAGCGTCGCTCGCGCGCGTTGCCGGCCGGGTGCACCTGCACGTCGAACAGGATGGCGCGCTCGCCCAGGCAGCGCAGGCCGTGGATGTTTCCCTGCTCGGGGAAGGCAATGCTGACCTGATCCTCGGCCAGTCGCTGCAGGTCCACCGGGCGCAGGTGGGCGGCCCGCTGGCTCAGGGCCACCACCTGCTCGGTGGGGCTGTAGCTGCGTACCTCCACCTCGCCGTCGATGACCAGCAGCGCATCCAGGGCGCCGGGGTGGTCGTGGTAGGGCATGGTGGCATCTCCGGCCATGTGCAGCAGGCCGGCCGTGATCTGGCCGTCGTCGAGCAGCGTGTGCCATGACCAGCCCTCGACGGGCGGGGGCGCGGCGCGCAGGGTCTTGAGCAGATGACGGAACACCGCGGTGCGTGCCAGATAGCGGCGCAGTTCGCGCACCGATTCCGCCACGGTCCGGCGCGAGCCCGCGCTGCCATCGGACAGCGTGGGCCATTGCCGCAGCAGGTCGAAGGCATAGCGTTCGATGCGTTCCTGCGCCTTGCTCAGGCGCGGCTGTTGCAGGGTATCGTCGTGCGTGGCCATGTTGCGACTCCGTTGCCAGCCCTTGACACCCTGTCTTATAGTGCAAAAGCGCAAGATCTGCCGGTTTTCGGCGACGAATGGCACCACATCTGGGGCTCAGCGGTCGATTTTCTGGCCCTGGCGCCGGTTTCGGGGTGCAGGACCGCCGCCAGCAGGGGGAAAGACATGGTTCATCAGCAGGGTTTCGAAGTGGCCACGCGCGGGCGCGGCACCACCGACATCAGCCGCGAGGTGGGCGAAGTGATCCGGGCCTCGGGCATCCGCACCGGGCTGTGTCAGGTGTTCTGTCACCACACCAGCGCCTCGCTGATCCTGTGCGAGAACGCCGATCCCCGGGTGCGGGTGGATCTCGAGACCTTCATGAGCCGCCTGGTGCCGGATGGCGATCCCGCCTACCTGCACGACGACGAGGGGCCGGACGACATGCCGGCCCATGTGCGTACCGTACTGACTGACAGCGGACTCTCGTTTCCGGTGGGGGAAGGGCGTCCCTTGCTCGGCACCTGGCAGGGCATCTACCTGTGGGAGCACCGCACCCACCCGCACCGGCGCCGGATCACGGTCACCGTCATCGGCGAATGAAGGCGCCGAAACCCGAGGCCACCGGCGACGGCAGCCTTACGCTGCACCATCCCGACTACGGCCAGACCTACCACTCGCGCCACGGCGCGGTCACCGAGTCGCGGCATGTGTTCCTCGAGCAGGGCGGTGTCGGGGAGCGACTGCGGGCCGGTGCGCCGACCCGGGTGCTGGAGGTAGGGTTCGGGCTGGGCCTCAACTTCCTGCTCGGCGCCGATCTGGCATTGGCGCACGACACCGTCTTCGACTACGCCGGCCTGGAATGCGCGTTGCTGCCGCGCCGGCGCCTCGCCGAGCTCGATTACGGTCGCTGGCTCGCGCACCACGGGCTGCAGCAGGCGCTGCTCGCGGCCCTGCCCGAGCAGCCGCCGGCCACGGGCTGCATTCGCATGCGTCATGGAACGGTGCACCTGGAGCTGCTGCTCGGCGATGCCACAGCACGGCCCTGGCAGGGCCGGTTCCATGCCGTGTGGCTCGATGCCTTCAGCCCGGATGCCAATCCGGAGCTGTGGACGGAGCCCTTCCTGGCCGCCCTGGCCGACGCGCTGCTGCCGGGCGGCTGTCTCAGCACCTATTCCGCCCGCGGCGCGGTGCGCCGCGCGCTGCAGGCCGCCGGCCTGCGGGTGGAGAAACGGCCCGGGCCGCCCGGCAAGCGCGAGATGCTGCGGGCCTGGCGCGACTGAGCGCTCCTGCCTCAGCCGGTCGGCTGGCCGCTCCGGGCACGGCGCTCGGCGCGCAGGGCCCGGACGCGCTCCCTGAGCGCCTGCAGGCGGGGCCTGAGGCGTTGTCTCAGGGCCTTGCGCGCGGCCTGTTCCTGCTGCTCGCACTGACGATAGGCGCGCCAGTTCTCGGCCTGTGCAATGCAGGCATCGGCCTGCTGCAGGATGCGGATGCGCTCGTGGTGGCTGATGTGCTCGATCTCGCGCCGTTCGCGGAACAGGGCCTGGCGGGGATCCTCGTCGGCCGCCGTATCGGCCTGTGTCAGGCCAGGACCGGTCAGCAGCAGGATCGCGAACAGGGGGAGTGGCTTGAGGGTCTTCATCGCGTGGCCTCCAGGAACCGTGGGTTCATGGCATACAACGCGCCAGCCCGTTGCCGGTTGACCCGCGGCTCAGGGCAGCCGTCGCGCCCCGTCGCGGTCGGCCAGCGGTTCGGCGAGGGTGCCGTCCTCGTCCAGCGCCGGATAGGGGAGCCCCTTGCGCCGGCAGTAGTCGGCGATGTCGGGGTAGCTCCATTCGAACAGCAGCCGTGCCCGCGTCTCCTCGTCCAGGCGAGGGCTGTCGTAGAGTCCGGCGGCCTCGCGCTGGCGCTGGGCCTCGTACAGCAGGATGGCCGTGGCCACCGAGACATTGAGCGATTCCACCATGCCCAGCATGGGGATGACGACATGGCCGTCGGCAAGCGCCGCGGCCTGCTCACCCACGCCCTCCAGCTCGGCGCCCACCACCACCGCGGTGGGACGGGTGAAGTCGATCCGGCGGAAGTCCACCGCCTGCTCGCTCAGGTGGGCGCAGTAGATTCGCATGCCCTGGTCGCGCAGGGTCTCGAAGCAAGTGGCGATGTCCTCGTGGGTCTGGACCCGAACCCACTTGCCGCTGCCGCTGGCCGACTTCTGGCGCATGCGGAACTCGGCCTGGGGCGAGACGCCGTGCACCACCGGGATGCCGACGGCGTCGGCCGTGCGCACGATGGCGGCCAGGTTGTGCGGCTTGTGGACATTGTCCATCACCACCGTCAGATCCGGCTGGCGGCGGGCTAGGACGGCCTTCATGCGGGCCAGGCGTTCGGGCGACATGGGCGGGCTTCTCGTGGTTCGGGAGCCGCCATTTTACCCCTTGCGGGCAGACCGCGCGGTACAATGGCGCCATGGCGCACACCGCGGACAGCCTGGCGGCAGGGATCGGCTGCATCACCTTCGACCTCGACGATACCCTGTGGGCCTGCGCCCCGGTGATCGAGCAGGCCGAGCGGCTGCTGCACGGGTGGCTGGTCCGGCGCTGCCCCGGCTTCGCCCGGCGCTACGATCTCGATGCCTTTGTCGGGGCCCGCGGCCGGCAGTGGCAGGCCAATCCGCAGTGGCACCACGACATGACTGCCCTGCGCAAGGACTTCCTGCGCCAGCTGCTGGCCGAATGCGGCTGTGACGACGCGCTGGCCGGGCCCGCCTTCGAGGTGTTTGTCGAGGCACGCAACGCGGTGTGCCTGCATCGGGGCGCCGAGACCACGCTGCAGCGGCTGGGTCGGCGTTTCCGGCTCGGCGTGGTGACCAACGGCAACGCCGATGTACACCGTATCGGCATCGGCCACCTGTTCGATTTCGTCGTCACTACTGCCGAGGTGGGCCGGCCCAAGCCCGATGCCATGGTCTATCGCGCCGTGGTGGAACGGGCCGCGCTGCCGGCCGAACGCATCCTGCATGTCGGAGACGACCCGGTGCGCGATGTGCAGGGGGCGGCCGCCGTGGGCATGAAGACGGCCTGGGTCAATGCCCAGGACAGGGTCTGGACGCACCCGGAAGTACGACCCGATCTGGAGCTTCACGCGGTGGATGAACTGCCGGCCCTGCTCGGGGTCGAAGGGGAGACATGAAGCACAGCTACTTTCAGGGACCCATCGACAAGGGCGACTACGAGGCGCTGCTGGCCGAGTTCCGTCTCGACCTCGACGAACGCGACGCCCAGCGCGAGCGGCTGGCCCATGCCCTGCGCCTGGCGGTGGATGCCTGGGATGGTTCCGACCACCCGCCCTCGAGCATTGATGCCGCTGTCATCCTCAAGCAGCTCGGCGTGGACGCAGAGACCCTGACCGCTGCGCTGCTCAGCGATTCGCGCCTGCGCGAGGACTGGCCGGAGGACCGCCTGCAGGCGGAGTTCGGCGACACGGTGGCGGCCCTGGTGCGTCAGGTGCACTGGCTCAACACCTTCAAGGACTGCACCGAGGCCGACGGCGAGACGCCGCCCCACCAGGCCGAGACCCTGCGCCGCATGCTGCTGGCCACGGTGGACGATGTGCGTGCGGTGCTGATCAAGCTGGCCTGGCGCGTGCAGCGCCTGCGCGGACTGCCGGGCGAGGCCGAGCCGGTGCGCCGCTGCATCGCACGCGAGACGCTGGATCTGTATGCGCCGCTGGCCAACCGGCTCGGCGTGGCCCAGCTCAAATGGGAGCTGGAGGACCTTTCCTTCCGTCATCTCGAACCCGACGCCTATCGCGAGCTGGCCCGTTCCATGGACGACAATCGCGCCGGCCGCGAGGCCTACATCGCGCGCTTCGTCGAGCGCGTGCGCGCCGCCCTGGCCGAGGCCGGCATCGAGGCCGAGGTGTATGGCCGGCCCAAGCACCTGTACAGCATCTGGAAGAAGATGCAGCGCAAGGGCGTGGCCCTGCAGGATCTGGCCGACCTGCTGGCGGTGCGCGTCATCGTGCAGACGGTGCCGCAGTGCTACATGGCGCTGGGCGTGGTGCATGGCCTGTGGCAGAACCTGCCGCACGAGTTCGACGACTACATCGCCCAGCCCAAGGACAACGGCTACCAGTCCCTGCACACCGCGGTGATCGGCCCCGAAGGGCGGGTGGTGGAGGTACAGATCCGCACCGAGGAGATGCACGAGTTCGCCGAGCACGGGGTGGCCGCGCACTGGCGCTACAAGGAGGGCAGCCGCCAGGACGCGGCCATGGAACGCACCATCAACACCCTGCGCCGGCTGCTCGAGAACCGCGAGGACGACGAGAGCCTGCTCGAGGACTTTGGCTCAGATCTCTTCGCCGACCGCGTGTTCGTGCTCACCCCGAAGGGCGACGTGCTCGACCTGCCCGAGGGGGCCACGCCGCTGGACTTCGCCTATGCCATCCATACCGAGGTCGGCCATCGTTGCCGCGGCGCGCGGGTCGATGGGCGCATCGTGCCGCTCACCTACCGTCTGCGTTCCGGCGAGCGGGTCGAGGTGCTTACCGGGCGCGAGCCGCGTCCCAGCCGCGACTGGATGGATTCGCGCAGCGGCTACCTGCGTACCGCGCGGGCGCGGGCCAAGGTGCGGCGCTGGTTCAAGGAACTGGATCACGACAGCCATGTCGAGGCGGGGCGCGAGATCCTGCAGCGCGAGCTGCGCCAACTCAACATCGATGTGGACACGGTGGATCTGGAGGCCCTGGCACGGCACTTCAATCTGCGCCACGGCGAGGACCTGCTGGCGGCACTGGGGGCGGCCGATGTCACGCCCGGTCAGCTCGCCAGCTCACTGCGCGTACCTGTCGAACGCGGCGAACCGGCCATGCCCGCCCCGTCCGCGGAGCGGGTGCGGACGGACAGCGGGACGGGGGAGGTCACCATCCGTGGTGTCGGCAACCTGCTCACGCGCCTGGCGGCGTGTTGCCGGCCGGTGCCCGGCGATCCCATCATCGGCTACATTACGGTGGGGAAGGGCGTCACCATCCATCGCCAGGACTGCCCCAATGTGCTGGCCCTGCCCGAGGAACGGCGCGGGCGGCTGGTGGAGGTGCGCTGGGGCGACGGCCCCAGCCGCTTCCGTGTCGGCCTGCATGTCGAGGCCTTCGACCGCGAGGGGCTGCTGCGCGATGTGACGCAGGTGTTCAGCAATGCCCATGTCAATGTCCTGGGCGCCCGCACCCGCACCGACCCGCGGGACCAGTCGGTGCACATGGATCTCGACATCGAGGTGGCCGATACCGAGCAGCTCAGTCATGTCCTGGACCGCATCAACCAGATTCCCAATGTGCTGGAGGCGCGGCGCCGGGCTTGAGCCTGGCCCGTGCGTCGCTGCCGTGCTGGGGCTGCTGCTGGTCGCACTGCCGGCAGGCGCGGACACCGCGGCCCGGGAACTGGTGCGCCAGGCCTGGCAGGCGCAACGCTCGGGGCACAGTGAACGGGCGCTTACCCTCTACCGCCGGGCCGCGGAGCAGGGCGACCCGGTGGCCCAGTAC
>JALWNJ010000094.1 GCA_026995955.1 Gammaproteobacteria bacterium | reverse complement strand
AGACGAAGGTTACTGGAACAACAAGAACCCGTTCAGCAGGGGAGAACGCCTTCGTGGCTGGCTGTACAATCGCTGGCTGGGAAGGTGGCTGGCAGACCGTGCGCTGCTCGTCGATGGCGTGCGGGATCCGGTGGAAATGGCACGGGAGGCGGTGCGGTGCGCAACCGGCAGCGGCGAGCTTGTGCTGCGGGGCGGGCTGCTGCTCGATACCAAGCTGATAACGGTCTTCCGCAATCCCGAAGGCGGTGACTATGTGTGTCTCTTGCCGGGAGATGCGCTCGGCCGGCATAGCCGCGAGATGGAAGTCGAGGTCATAAGGTGGTTGCAGGAACACCCATCCACGCGCTCTCTGGTCCCGGATTGTGCAGCGCGGGTGGAGGTCGAGGGACAGGTTCATTTCGTACAGAGCCTGCTGCCAGGCATGACCGTCGACATGCCGCGCGACGATCTCGGGAACCTGATCGAGCTGGCGGCGCGCTGGCTTGATGGTGTCAGGATGTTGCCTTCGATGCCGGGCCCGGATCCCGGGACGGCGCTGTGCGAGGACAGGGGCGTTTTTGCGGCAAGGTTTCCGCGGTCAGCACGGCGCCTGCAATGGGTCGAGGACGCGAAGGCACGCCATCGGGTGGTTGCCCATCTTGGAACCTGCTGGTTTCATGGAGATGCCAAGCTCGAGAACTTCCTGTTCAGCAATGACGGCCGCGCGTTGACTGGCGTGATCGATTTCGAACTGTCGCGACCGGAACATCTTGCCGGCCTGGATCATGTCTATCTGCTTGCCTACCGCTGGTTCATAGAAAACGAGGGTCGGCTGGACTGCGAGATCGCACGGATACGGGCCGCGCTGGCCTTTGCCGTGGCAGCCGGGCTGTGGCAGCGGTTGCCGGGTTGTCCCGGGGAGGTGTCGATGCGCAGGCATCTTCTGGAGTGTTTTGTCATGCATCATTTCTCGTGTCGTTATCACATCACCCGGCCCAGCCCGGGGCAGGAAGCGCGTATGGAGCGCCTGCTGAATGCCCTGTCGGGGCTTGCGGAAGGGGTGGTCAATGGCTGAGGTACTGGTTGCAACGGGCCTGATCTGGGTGATCTACAACCTTGCGCTCTATCCCCTTGTGGTCTGCTGGCTGGCAAGGAAACATCCGGCTCCGGCGCAAGGGGCTGTTGCACAGCGGCCTGACCGGGTAGCCTTCCTCATTGCCGCATACAACGAGGAAGCCGTCATAGCCGAAAAGCTTGAAAATGCCCTTGCGCTGCGCTGTGACGGGAAGCCGCTCAGGGTTTATGTCGTATCGGACGGTTCGGACGATCGAACCGCCGACATCGTGGCTTCGTTTGCAGATCGTGGCGTCGTGGGGCTCCATCGCGCCGAGCGGCGAGGAAAGATCGCGGCACTCAATCGTGCCATGCGGTCGATCGAAGAGCCATTGGTCGTATTCTCGGATGCAAACAATTTCTTCGAGCCGGAGGCTGTGCAGATTCTGGTGGATCGGTTGTGCGCGGACCGCGGCGTTGGCGGCGTCACCGGCCGCAAGGATGTCTACGAGAATCTGGATCGCGAAGCCTCTCTGGGCGACGGGCTGTACTGGCGCTACGAGAGCCGTATCAAGGAATGCGAGGGAGCCTACTTCAGCATCAATACCGCGGACGGTGAGATCCTTGCCATCTGGACAGCACTCTATCGCCCGGTGCCCGAATACATCATCAACGATGATACGGCCATCACCCTGGAGATCCTGAAACAGGGATACCGTGTGATCTATGAACCCCGTGCCCGCTGCCGGGAAGAAGCGTCGATCAGGCTCGAGGACGACCTGAAGGTCAAGATCCGCATGGCCAGTGGTGGATTTCAGTCCCTGCGCCAGTATGGGGCGGCCATCCTCGGGGTGGATGGCCGCTTTGCCTGGATGTTCCTGTCCCACAAGGTGTTACGCTGGCTGATGCCGATCGCTCTGCTCCTGGTGGCAGCCGGCACGGTGATGGGGCTGCCTCAGACCTGGGCGTGGCTTCTGCTGGGCGCCCAGATCGGGTTCTATGGGGTCGGAGCCTATGGCTGGATGCAGCGTGGCCGCCACCCCGGTCGTCTGGTTTATGTGGTGATGTACTTCTGCCTGATGAACCTGGCCATGCTGCTCGGGCTAAAGCGCTATCTCGATGCCAGCCAGCAGGTCACCTGGAGCAAGGCCGAACGATGAACTGGCTGTTGGCGATTCTGTCCGTGCTGGCGCTGGATGCCGCGGTGTTCTGGCTGTTGCTGCGTCGCCGAAACATTCACATCTGGTTCCTGCCCTGGCTGCGCCGGCAGCTGTTCGGTCCTTTCGCCCGCCCCCGGGTGCTGCATGTGGTCCTTGCCGACCATTGGGAGCCCTATTATCAACAGGTGGCCAAGGCGCATGCGCATGAGCGCGTACGGCGCTGGATCGAGGGTTACGAACAGCTGGCCCCGAAGCATCGCGATGGCCGCGGGCGGCATCCCGTGCACAGCTATTTCTACCCGGTCGAGGAATACGACGAGGAGATCCTGGATCGTCTTGCCGAACACTGCCGCCGGGGGTTTGGCGATGTCGAGATCCATCTGCACCACGACAACGATACTCATGACCATACGCGTGATACGCTCGCGAATTTCGCCCGTTTGCTGCACCGGCGGCATGGCCTCCTGCGGCAGCGTGATGGCCGTCCGGTGTATGGCTTCATTCACGGAAACTGGGCGCTGGACAACTCGCGACCGGATGGACGCTGGTGCGGGGTGGACGATGAGATCGATGCCCTGCTGCAATCGGGCTGTGTGTATGACATGACACTGCCGTCCGCGCCCAGCGATACCCAGACACGGCGGATCAATTCCATCTACTGGACCCGAGAGGATGGCCGCCCCAGGTCGCACGAGCATGGCCGGGATGCACGCGTCGGAGCGTCGGGGTCATCGGACGAATTGCTGATGATCCAGGGTCCGCTGGGGCTCAATCTGCGTAACCGGAAGGCGGGCATCATGCCGCGCGTGGACGGCGGCGAGATATCGGCAGATGCCCCCCCGGACGAAACGCGTGTCGCCCTGTGGGTAGATGCCGGTGTCCATGTGATCGGCGCGCCGGAACATGTTTTTGTCAAGCTGTATACCCATGGGCTGCAGGAGAAGAACCTGGAAGCATTTTTCGACCAGGGCGTGCTGGATCGCCTGTACACTTCCCTGGAGGAGTACTGCGCGCGACATGGCATTGACCTGCGCTACGAGACGGCGTGGGAAATGTATCAGGCCATACTGTCCCTGATCGAAGGTCGAGAGCCCGAGAGGCGAGTGTATTCATGAGGATCCTCTATCACCATCGTACCCAGGGGCGGGGTGCCGAGGGGGTGCACATCGTCAGCATCGTGCGTGCGCTGGAGGGGCACGGCTGCGAGGTTCTGCTCCTCTCGCCGCCAGGCGTGGATCCGCTGGGCGAGGCCGGCAATGCACCGGTGGACAAGTCCGGCGTCGAGCTGAGCGGCATCCGGCGCCTGTTCAAGTGGATCAGCCGTCATCTGCCGAACCTGCTGTTCGAGTTTCTCGAGATCGGCTACAACCTGGCGGCCTGGCGTCGCCTGCAGGAGGCAATGAAGAAAGGGCCGGTGGATGGCGTCTACGAGCGCTATGCCTTCTTCATGGTGGCAAGCGCCTGGTTGTGTCGGCGCCGGGGGGTTCCGCTCATCGTCGAGGCCAACGAGGTAAGCGGGATACCGGACCGGGCACGGCCGCAGGTGATGAAACGGTTGTGCGACCGATTCGAACACTACTATCTCAGCAGGGCAAGCCACATCTTCACGGTCTCCAGCTATCTGCGCGACATGATGGTGGACAAGGGCATCGATCCTGAGCGCATCACCGTGACACCGAATGCCATCGATCCGCAGCAGTATCGTGAACTGCCCCCCCGTGATCCGACGCTGGCCCGCGATCTGGGGCTCGAGGACAGGCTGGTGTTCGGTTTCGTCGGCTGGTTCGACGAGTGGGACCGGCTCGACATCCTGATTCGCGCCATCGGTGTGCTGCGTGACGAGGGTCTTCCGGTAGCGGCCCTGCTGGTCGGAGACGGGGCAGTTCGCCCCCGCCTGGAGGCACAGGTCGCCGACCTCGGGCTCGAGGATGCCGTCGTGTTTACCGGTGCCGTGCCGCGCAGCGAGGTGCGTCGTTACACCCAGCTGCTCGATGTGGCCGTGTTCTCCCATTCCAACGATTTTGGCTCCCCCGTGGTGCTGTTCGAGTTCATGGCACTCGGCAAGCCGGTGATCGCTCCGCGCCTGCCGCCGATCCTCGATGTGCTGGAGGATGGGCGCGATGCCCTGCTGTTCGACCGTCTCGACGAGACGGCATTGCAGGATCGCATGCGTGCGCTTGCTCACGATGCCCCATTGCGCAGGCGTATCGGCGAGGCCGGCCGAGACAAGGTGTTCAGCCGCTACACCTGGCCGGAGACGGCGCGGCAGATCCTGCAGCGCATCCACGAGGCCCGTGCCTGATGCTGCGCCGGCTGGCCAAGCGGGTTCTCAATCCCTGGCTGCACTATGACAGCAGCGGGCCGCTATGGCTGACCTTCGATGACGGCCCACACGAAAATACCCTGGTCCTGCTCGATGCGCTCGACGAAGTGCAGGTCAGGGCACTTTTCTTTGTCCAGGGGGTGGAGGCCGAGCGGCGTCCCGAGGTGCTGGCAGAAACGGTGAGGCGGGGGCACCGGCTGGGATGGCATGGGCAGCGCCATGTGCATCCCCGCGAGCTGTCCGGCGCAGCCCTGGAAGCCGATCTTGCCCGCGGGCGAGCGCTGCTGGAGGCGCAGGGCCAGCGCGGCCCCTTCTGGTACCGTCCGCCCTATGGGGGGCTGGTGCCCCGTCTTTTCCCGCGCCTGCGCCGGAACCGCTTCCGGCTGATGATGTGGAATTGCGACAGCGAGGATTCGGAGCGAAGCGTGGATGAGGTCGTGGCCTCGCTGGCACCGGCCCGGTTGCCGCCACGCCCCATTCTCCTGTTTCATGACGATTACGCCCAGACAGCCGATACCATTCGCCGCCTGGTTCCCGTTTGGCGCGATGCCGGTGTGGAATTCGCCCTGCCGGACGGATGACCCTCAGCGGTCTTTCAGGGTCGGGATTTGCAACTCGCGGTCCGCGTCCAGCCCGAGGGCCTCGAGGGCGTTTGCCAGGGCGGGACCGATGCTCGGCGTGCCCAGTTCGCCAATGCCACCAGGTGCCCGGTTCGAGGGCAGCAGTGTGACGCGGATGGGTGGCACCTCCGGCAGGCGGAGCAGGGGAAAGCGGTCGAAATTGTCCTCCGAAACGGCCCCCGCAGTGACATGGATACGCGACTTCATGGCTGCGGTGAGGCCGAAGATCGTGGCGCCCTGGATCTGGCGCCGTACCAGTGCCGGATCGATGACCTGGCCACAGTCTACGACCTGGTCGATGGCCAGAATGTGCCAGGAGGTGTCATTGCGCCCCAGTGCGACACGGGTGGCTATGGCACTGTCGTAGCCCTGCATCAGGGCGTGCCCCAGCGCCACGCTGGCCGGCGGTACGGGCTGGCGGGACAGCGCCCGGGCACAGTGCCACAGGGGCGTGCCCTGCGTCAGCTGTTCCATGCGCCAGGTCAGGGGTTCCCTGCCGGCAGCACGGGCCAGGCGATCCATCAGCCGTTCGATTCCCCAGCAGGTGATGGAATGGCCCACCGAGCGCCAGAACCCCAGTCGCAGCGGCGTGGGGGTCATGACATAACGCAGCCGATGCCAGGGCAGGTCGTAGGGCAGCTCGCGCGCGCCCTGGACGGCAGTGCTGTCCCTTCCGTCCGGCTTGGAGCCGGGCCAGATCGACTCGTTGATCGAGGGCGACACCACCTTGTGATCCAGTCCAGCCAGCCGGCCCTCCTCGTCGATCCAGCCCTGCAAGACCTGAAGGGCTGCCGGGCGCAGGCGGTCGGCACGGAATTCCTCTTCCCGCCGCCATACCAGCCGGATCGGCCTGCCGGTGTGCAACGCGATCTGTACCGCCTCGGAAACATGGTCGTTCTGCAGTCGGCGGCCAAATGCCCCGCCCATGGGCATGACTTCCAGCTCGATGGCCTGCAACGGATCGAAGTGTTCCTCCAGACGCCCCCGCAGCTTGCCCAGCAGCCTGTCGAAGCGTCCCAGGAAGTGCCGGGCCGCAACCTCGCGGGCATCCGTGGCAGCCTGGGTCGGGGCCCAGATCCGGCAGCGTCCGTTGGCGATGGACACCGTGCAGCAGGCCGTCTCCAGGGGGGCATGGGCCTGGAAAGGGAGCAGGAAGCGTGCCGACACCTGTCGCAGGCCATTCGTTTCCAGCTCGGTACCGGGGTCGACGAAGACCACGCCCTCCCGCCGGCTCGCCTGCTCGAGTGCCCGGAAAATGGCATCCTCGTCCATGTCTGCCGTACCCGTGTCCGACCATTCGATGTGCAGCCGCTCTGCGGCCCGAAATGCTGCCCAGGTATGCCCGGCCACCACGGCGACGCCTTCCTCGATGGCGAACACGGAGTGGAAGCCGGGGACCTTGCGCGCCGCGCGATCGTCGATGGCGCGGGGGCGGGCACCGGCCACGGGCGGGTGCAGGACAGTGGCATGCAGCATCCCGGGCAGGTCGAGGTCCCCAGCATGGGTTCGGGCGCCGGTGACGCGTTCGCGGTCGGCGATCGGCGGCAGCCGGTGGCCGACGATGCGGTAATCGCGGTCGTAGGGGGGAAGGGGCGGCTGAGCCGGAACGGGCAATCGACTGGCCTCGCGCGCCAGTGCCGCATAGTCCAGCCGTCGTCCATCGGGGGCGTGCACCTGCCCGGCTTGTGTTTTCAGCTGTTCGACTGGCAGCTCCCAGCGCATGGCCGCAGCCCGAATCAGCATCTGGCGGGCAGCTGCCCCGGCGCGCAACATGGGCAGCCAGCCCTTGCGGATGCTGTTGCTGCCGGCAGTGACACG
>JALWNJ010000093.1 GCA_026995955.1 Gammaproteobacteria bacterium | reverse complement strand
GCGGCCCGCTGTCGGCGACCGAGGTCGAGGTGATCGCGCTGTTCACCGGCAAGGTGGTGCTGCGCATCGACGGCAAGCGTCGTGTGTTGAGCGAGGGCGACCGATCGCCGGAGGGCGTCGAGGTACTGGCCGTGAACAGCGAGCGTGCCCTGTTGCGCATCGACGGGCAGGAGCGGCGCCTGACCTTGCAGAGCGGTCGTGTGGGTGGCACCTATCGCAGGCGCGAGGCACGCGAGGTGCGCCTGTTCCGTCAGCCCAACGGACATTTCGTTACCGCCGGCAGCATCAACGGCCATCCGGTAAACCTGATCGTCGATACCGGCGCCAGCGCGGTGGCCATCAACGAGCCCCTGGCCCGCCGTTTGGAGCTTGATTACCGCGAGGCCGCACGGGTGTCCGTGAACACGGCGGGCGGCATCCGCGAGGCCTGGCGGGTGCGTTTCGACAGGGTGCGTCTGGGAGACATCGAACTGCAACAGGTAGAGGGGATCGTGATGCCGGGCGAACAGCCGTCCATTCCGCTGCTGGGCATGTCCTTCCTGCGCCGGCTGGATACGCGAACCGAGGGGCAGGTGATGGTCCTGCGCACCCGATGAACCGTTTCCAGCGCAACAGCCTGCTGTTCCTGCTGCTGGCCCTGGTGACCAGCGTGGGCGGCTATCTCTATTTCCGCGAGGCCTATTACGTCAGCGAGCCGGCGGTCTTCTCGCAGGAAGTCATTCTCATCCTCATCGGTTCCATCATCACGGTGTTCATCACTGCGATGCTGCTCAACAAGCAGACCGAGGTGGAGATCCAAAAGGAAGAGCGCATCCGCTATCTGGAACTCAAGTCGCGCATCTACATGCAGCTCATCGATCACATCGAGGACATCATCCTCAGCGGCGAAACCACCGAGGACGACCTGACCCGACTGAAGTTCCTCAACCACAAGCTGTCGCTGGTGGCCAGTCCCGAGGTGCTGGTGCAGTTCGAGGACTTTGTCGAGGCCTTCATGCGCGCCAGTCGGGACAGTGACATCGACGCCGGCGAGGCGGACGAGATCATGCGCCACCTGGCCCTGCTCACCATTCGCATCCGCCACGATCTGCTGGGGGATCTCGATGAGGGACAGGCGCTGAGCGAAGGCGAGATCGCGGAGCAGATCAAGACCAACAATGCGCTCTTTGTTCGCCTGAGGCCAAAGATCAAAAAAATAAAAAAATCAACATGATGATGAACAAATCTCATGTGGGATGTCTGGAAGGGAGCCCTTGCCAGCCGGAGGGGCTGGGGCTATCATGCGAGGCTCGATGGTGGCCCGCATCGGTTCCCCCGCGACGACAAGCTGCAAACCCCGCCAGGCCCGGAAGGGAGCAACGGTAGCAGTGGACTCGGGCGCCGGGGTGCAGCTGGTGCGGGTTGCCTCCATACATCCATGACTGGCGGCGACCGACCGTCCGCCTGCATCGGGTCCGCGCCATGAGCTATCAGGTCCTTGCCCGCAAATGGCGCCCGCGCAGCTTCGAGGAGCTGGTCGGGCAGCCGCACGTACAGCGTGCCCTGATCAACGCGCTCGAATCGGACCGTCTGCATCACGCCTATCTGTTCACCGGCACCCGCGGGGTGGGCAAGACCACCATCGCCCGCATCTTTGCCAAGTGCCTCAATTGCGAGCAGGGCGTCACCGCGCATCCCTGCGGCGAGTGCGAGAGCTGCCGCGCCATCGACGAGGGGCGTTTCGTCGATCTCATCGAGGTCGATGCCGCTTCGCGCACCAAGGTCGAGGACACCCGCGAGCTGCTCGACAACGTGCAGTACGCACCGACCCGTGGCCGCTACAAGGTGTACCTCATCGACGAGGTGCACATGCTCTCCGGCCACAGCTTCAATGCCCTGCTCAAGACCCTGGAGGAACCGCCGCCGCACGTGAAGTTCCTGCTGGCGACGACCGACCCGCAGAAGCTGCCGGTGACGGTGCTTTCGCGCTGCCTGCAGTTCAACCTCAAGCGCATGGCCCCGCAGCAGATCGTGGGCCATCTGGCCCATGTGCTGGAGCAGGAGGGCATCGAGTTCGAAGGCGAGGCCCTGGAACTGCTGGCGCGCGCCGCCGACGGCAGCATGCGCGATGCCCTCAGCCTGCTCGACCAGGCCATTGCCCACGCCGGGGGCAGGGTGCCCACCGATGCCGTGCGCGAGATGCTGGGCACGGTGTCACGGGGGCATCTGTTCGAGTTGCTGGAGCACCTGGCCGGCGGCAACGCGGCGGCATTGATGCGGGCCAGTGCCGACCTGGCCGAGCAGGCGCCCGATTTCTCCGGCGTGCTGGCTGAGCTGATCGGCCTGCTGCACCGCGTGGCCCTGATGCAGCAGGTGCCGGAGGCCGCGGAGGCCAGCGACGAGGAACGCGCCCGTCTGCAGGCACTGGCCGAGGCGCTGACGCCGGAGGAGGTACAGCTGCACTATCAGATCGCCCTGCAGGGACGGGCCGATCTGGCGCTGGCGCCGGACCCCCGCGATGCCTTCGACATGACCCTCCTGCGCATGCTGGCCTTCCGCCCCGTGAGCGGGGACGAGGGCGGCCCGGCGCGGGCACGGCCACCGCAGGGCAGGACCGGTGCGTTGCAGGAGGGAGACGGGAAGGCGGCCCCGGCCGGTCCCGACTCGGCGCCGCCGGTGGCACGCGAGCGGATGAGCGTGGTGCCGGGTGGCGGGGCAGCGCCCGCCGCGCAGGCACAGACCCAGACCGAACCCGAGGCGCGGGGGCGGCTGGACGAGCTTGGAGACTGGTGCGGCCTGCTGCCGCGGCTGGGGCTGTCTGCTATGACGAGGGAACTGGCCGCGCACTGCCATGTCATCGAACAGGACGAGACGCGGCTGGTGCTCGGCATCGATGCCGAGCTGGGCGATCTGGTCACCGACCTCAGCCGCCAGCGCCTGGAACGCCGGCTGCGCGAATACTTCGGGCGCGAGTCGCTTCAGCTCGAGATCCGCCCCGTGGCGGCCGAGGCCGATACCCCGGCCCGTCGGCGCGAGCAGGCCAGGGTACAACGCCAGCAGGCGGCCCGCCGGGCCATCCTCGAGGATCCGGTGGTGCAGGCCTTGCAGGAACGACTGGGCGCGGAGGTGCTCGAAGACACCATCCGCCCGCTGGAAGACGAAACCGAAACGAACACGGGAGAACACGCATGATCAAGGGTGGACTCGGCCAGCTCATGAAGCAGGCCCAGAAGATGCAGGAACAGATGGCCAGGGCGCAGCAGGAGATCGCCGAGATGGAGGTCACCGGCGAGTCCGGCGCCGGCATGGTTCGCGTGGTGATGACCGGTCGGCACGAGGTACGCCGGGTGACCATCGACGACAGCCTGATGCAGGACGACAAGGAGATGCTGGAGGACCTGATCGCCGCGGCCGTCAACGACGCCAGCCACAAGGTCGAGGCCATGATCAAGGAGAAGTTCGCCGGTCTGGGGGCGGGCATGGGCCTGCCCGAGGGCATGAACCTGCCGTTCTGAGATGAGCGAGACCTCGCTGCTGCAGGCGCTGGTCGAGGCCCTGCGCACCCTGCCCACGGTGGGCCCCAAGACCGCCCAGCGCATGGCCTTCCATCTGTTGGAACGCGACCGCGAGGGCGCCCTGCGGCTGTCGGAGGTGCTGCGCGAGGCGGCGACCCGCATCGGCTACTGCAGTCGCTGCCGCACTTTTACCGAGCACGAGATCTGCCGCCTGTGTCGTAACCCGGCGCGTGACGCGGGCCAGATCTGCGTGGTGGAGACCCCGGCCGATGTGGTAGCCATCGAACAGGCCGCGGTGTACCGGGGCCAGTACTTCGTGCTGCATGGACGGCTCTCGCCGCTGGACGGCATCGGCCCGCAGGACCTGGGGCTCGATCTGCTGGAGGCGCGTCTGGACCAGGGCGGGGTGGAGGAGATCATCCTCGCCACCAACCCCACCGTGGAGGGCGAGGTGACGGCGCACTACATCTCCGACATGGCCCACGCGCGCGGCATCCGCACCACCCGCATCGCCCACGGCGTGCCGGTGGGCGGCGAGCTGGAATACGTGGACAGCAACACCCTGACCCACGCCTTCGAGGGGCGCAAGGACTACTGACGCGCCGTCGGGACGCGGAAAACCGGAGCCAGGAGGAAGCGACATGAGCGACGACTGCATTTTCTGCAAGATTGCCGCGGGCGAGATCCCGGGCGACATCGTGTACCAGGACGACCAGGTGGTGGCCTTCCGTGACCTCAATCCGCAGGCGCCCACCCATGTGCTGGTGATCCCGCGCGAGCACATCAGCACCATCAACGACCTGCAGGAACACCATGCCGAGCTGGTCGGCCGCCTGTACCTGGCGGCGAAACGGGTGGCCGCCGACGAAGGCATCGCCGAGCGCGGCTACCGCACGGTGATGAACTGCAACGCCGAGGCCGGCCAGACCGTGTTCCACATCCATCTGCACCTGCTCGGCGGGCGCCCGATGGGCTGGCCACCCGGTTAACGAACACGCACGGAGGACAGGCACATCATGAAGTTCGCCATCATCAACGGCAGCCACCGCCACAACAGCCAGAGCGGCAAGGTGGCTGGCTTTCTCGAACGCACGCTGAAGAAACGGGGATTGTGTGACGAGACCTGGCGCTACGATCTCACCGGCAATCCGCTGCCGTTGTGGGAAGAGGCCATCTGGGAAGGAGACCCCGAGTGGGAAGCGCGCCTGGCTCCCATTCGCGAGGCCCTGGCGGGGAGCGATGCGCTGGTGATCGTCTCGCCCGAGTGGCACGGCATGGTACCCGCGGGGCTCAAGAACTTCTTCCTCATGCTGAGTGCCCGCGAGGTGGGCCACAAGCCGGCCTTGATCGTCACCGTGTCCAATGGCCCCGGCGGGGCCTATCCGGTGGCCGAGTTGCGCATGAGCAGCTACAAGAACAACCGCCTCTGCTACATTCCCGAGCAGCTCATCATCCGCAATGTGGAAAGCGTGCTCAACGACGACGGCGACAACGACCCCGAAGCCGATCCCTACTACCGCGAGCGGGCCGTGTTCGCGCTGCGCATCCTGCGCGAGTACGCCGTGGCCCTGCGTGCCGTGCGCGCCTCCGGCGTCACCTTCGACGAGCGCTTCAAGAACGGCATGTAGCCGAGCTGCATCGTTGCCGTGTCGGGGCGCCTGCGGGCGCCCCCTTTCGTTCAGCCTGCGTTCAGGCAGAGCCGCGCAGAATGGCCCCGTACCCCATCGTACGGAGGCCGAAAATGAAGAACAGACTGCTGCTGATGCTGTTGCCGCTGGCCCTGCTGCTGGGCGGCTGCGTCTCGGAGGAGGCCCTGGTCACTGAGACCGTGACCACCACGACGACCACCTGGTATGGCCCGGACGCCGCCATCGCCAGCGTGGACCCGGCGGGCTGGACCCGCATCGACGAGGCCGTGCTGCTCGACTGGCTGGCCTTCGAGGTGCACGACCCCATCGGGCTCGACCAGCTCGACGACCTGACCTACCTGCGCGAGGCGCTGCGCATGCAGCGCGACCTGGCGGATCACTTCTGGGACCGCTACGGGGATTTCGGCTGGTTCGATCTGGGGGATGCCAGCCACACGCTGTCGGTGGCCGTTCGCGATGTCGTCGAGCACTACGGTTTCAGCGACCCGGCCAGCGGTCTTGTGCCGGGTGCATACGCCGATGCCCTGGTGCAGTCGGACTACGATCGCCTGCATGCGCAGGGTGATGGGTCTTTGGCCGATGCCCTGTACGCCATGCAGGAGTCGATGGAGCTGATGCTGCTCGATCTCGAGGACGCCAGCACGCGGGCCGTGGATCATGTGCCGCTGACCTCGCTCTACCGCGTGCTGCTGGCGGCCGTGCGCAATCACATGCGGGCGCTGGACGACTGGATGTGGCGCCGGGGCCTTGTCTATGATCCCCAATGGCTGACGCAGACGGAATATCAGGCCATTGTCAGCGGGCCGCTGGAACAGCCCGTCTGGTAGGTTCGTGGCGTGAACCGGAAACGGCATTGCTGCGACCCACAAAACGAGATCCTTGCGACCAGGGAGGCGTAATCATGGCAACAGGCATCCAATCGGGGGGAAGGGCGGCCACGCTGGCGCTGTTCCTGGGCATGGCGGCGGTAATGACGGTACAGCCGCTTCAGGCTGGGGCCGCGCAGAAGGAGGCTCAGAAGAAAGGCGCGGTCGGTTCGGCGTATCGCCTGATGCCGGGCGGCAAGGCTGCCCCGGGCAAGACGACGGGCAAGGCAAGGCCGCATCCCGGTGCGAAGGCGGCCCCGGGCGGGAAAAGGGCAACAAAGCCCGGGCCTGGGGCAACGCGAAAGGCACCCATGCCGCCCATGCCGGGCCACGGTCGGGCTTCCGGCGGCTACAACCCCGATTTTTCTCCCCGTAAGGGGGGTGCCGTGAGCGGGCCGAAGGCTCCGGGGCAGCCCCGTACCGCCACCCCCGGCCGCCCGGTGGGCAGCGCCGTTCAGCGGGGCCTGCAGGGAGGCAAGGGCAAGGCAGGCCCCGGAGCCAAGCCGGGCGGGGGTGGCCGGGGCATGCCGTGGCGTGAATACAACCGCAGTCGCGGCCGGGGCCCGGTCTACCCACCGGAATATTGGCGCTCGCGCCCCAATAACGATAGAGCACAGCGGACGGTGCCCCCGGTCCCCATGCCGGATCCTGCCCAAAACATGCCGGAAACACCACCCGGGTTCGGGCGGGATCGGGGGTTCCGGGGTGATCCGGGCATGGGCGCACCGCAGCCCGGTTTCGGCCGCGGTGGCAACCGCAATGACTGGGTACGCGGATTTACTTCCCGTTTGCAGGGAGAGAAGACGCCCCAGTCGGGCACTGGCGGTCGCAAACCGAAGTTCATCGGCCCGCTTTCCAATTCGGCCAATACCGTGCAGCCCATGGGGGGCAGCAAGGGCGACAAGGGGCCGGGGCAATGGAAGGGCGGTGGCGTGAAACGGGGCAATCCAGCCCATTCGCCCAACAGCGTCACGCCCAT
>JALWNJ010000092.1 GCA_026995955.1 Gammaproteobacteria bacterium | reverse complement strand
ACGATGGCCAGGTGTCGGTGGACATGGGCGAACCGCGGCTCGAGCCGGCCGAGATCCCGTTCGAGGCCGAGCAGCAGGCCGTCCTCTACCCCTTGCAAGTGGGCGACCAGACCCTGCAGATCGCCGCCGTCTCCATGGGCAACCCGCACGCCGTGCTGATGGTGGAGGATGTCGACCGGGCCCCGGTGGAGCAACTGGGCCCGGCCATCGAGCACCATCCCCGCTTTCCCAACCGGGTCAACGTCGGTTTCATGCAGGTCGTCGCGCCGGATCACATCCGCCTGCGGGTGTTCGAGCGCGGCGCCGGCGAGACCCTGGCCTGCGGCACCGGTGCCTGCGCGGCGGTGGTGGCCGGACGCCTGCAGGGCCTGCTCGACGAACGCGTGCGCGTCGACTTGCCCGGCGGCACCCTTGTGATAAGCTGGCAGGGCGCGGGCACGCCGGTGATCATGACCGGCCCCGCGACCACTGTCTTCGAGGGAGTCATCGAGCTGTGAGCCAACCCGCCGCACCCGCCAGCGAGCCCGCCCCGCCCCTCTCCGAAGAGGAAGTCGCCGCCTGGCTGCGCCAGCACCCGGATTTCCTCGACCGGCACCCCGAGGTGCTCGAGGCCATCGAGCTGCACCATCGCGCACACGGCGCGGCCTCGCTGGTGGAGCGGCAGATGCAGCTGCTGCGCGACCGCAACCGGCAACTCGAGCGCAAGCTGATGGAGCTGGTGGAGATCGCGCGCGAGAACGAGCACCTGAGCACCCGCCTGCACCACCTGGCGCTGGCCCTGCTCGAGGCCGACGACGCCAGCGATGTCGTCAACATCGCCCAGGACCTGCTGCGCGACGAACTCAAGGCCGATTTCGTCACCCTGCGCCTGATCGGCAACCCGCAGGCCGAGGAGACGGGGCTGCACTTCGTACCCCCCGAGGAACCGGCCCTGGCACGCTTCGAGGACCTGTTCCACTCCGGCCGTCCGTTGTGCGGCCGTGTCTCGCGCGAACAGCTCGAGTGGCTGTTCGGCGACCAGGCCGACGACATCGCCAGCGCCGTGCTCATCCCGCTCAAGGACCCCAACCGCATCGGCCTGCTGGCACTGGGCAGCCGCGATCCGCACCGTTTCCACCCGGGCATGGGCACCCTGTTCCTGGGTACCCTCGGCGAGCTGCTGGCGCGGGCCCTGCGCCACCACCTGGAAGCCCGTGCCTGAGCCCCTGATCGACCGCTTCCTCGACTACCTGCGCCACGAACGCCAGTACTCGCCGCACACCCTGGAAGGCTACCGCCGCGACCTCGAACAGGCGGCGCGCATGCTCGGCATCAAGAATGACACGCACTGGTATCACCTGAGCCCCGCCGACCTCCGCGGCTGGGCCGGCCGCCTGCACCGCCAGGGACTATCCGCCACCAGTATCCAGCGCAAGCTCTCCAGCCTGCGCCAGTTCTACCGTTTCCTGCAGCGCAAGGGGCTGCATGGCCGCAATCCGGCCCAGGACGTCGCCGCGCCGAGAAGGCCCCGCCCCCTGCCCCGCACCCTGACCCCGGAACAGGCCGGGCGGCTGATGCGCTTTCCCGGCGACGACGCCCTGGCGCGGCGCGACCGCGCCCTGCTGGAACTCACCTACTCCTGCGGCCTGCGCCGGGCCGAACTCGCCGCCCTGGACCTGGGCCAGCCCGATCTCGCCCAGGGCCTGCTGCGGGTCCGCGGCAAGGGCGACAAAGAGCGCGAGGTCCCCATCGGCGAACCCGCCCGCGAGGCGCTGCGCCGCTGGCTCGCGGTGCGCGGCGAGCTGGCCGCGCCCGGCGAGCGCGCCCTGTTCGTCAGCCGCCGCGGCAACCGGCTTTCGGTGGAATCCATCGCCCAGCGCTTCCGCCTGCGTGCCCGCCAGGTCGGGCTGGAGGTCCCCCTGCACCCGCACATGCTGCGTCATGCCTTCGCCACCCACCTGCTGGAGTCCTCCGGCGACCTGCGCGCGGTGCAGGAACTGCTGGGCCACGCCAGCATCGGCACCACCCAGATCTACACCCATCTCGACTTCCAGCACTTGGCGCGCGCCTACGACGCGGCGCACCCTCGCGCGCGCAAGAAGGTGCAAGACTCAAAGACGGGGAAATAGGCCGGAATTCCATCTGCCCAAAGAGCGCCTTTTTGGCAAAGGTAGCCACAAGGTGCATTCGCAACAACAAAAAGGCCACCCCGAGAGGGGTGGCCTGCCCTAAGTGCTAACTGCAAGACTTCGTTGTTGTTGTATCCCCCTGATGATCAGAAGGCGAAGTTCAGGCCCAGGGTCAGAGCCGTCTGGCTGTGCTTGGTCGTGACGGATGCAGGAGCAGCCGGATTCACCAACAGCGTCTGGCTGACCTCGGGGGCATAGGTGAATGCCGCATCGACACGCATCTGCTTGTTGATGGCATAGCTGCCGCCGAAGGTGTAGTGCTTTTCGACAATGGCGGGGAAACCGACCAGGTTGAAATAGTTCACGCCACAGGCAACACCGGTCGGGTCCGTAGCACAACCCATGTCGGAGATGGGGTTCTTGCCCTGGTTGTAACCCGCACGCAGCTGCCAGGTGCCCGCATCGTACTCATAGCCCAGCGCGATCACGCTGACATCATCCCAACCAAAGGTTCCCCAGTCCTTGCTGTCCTTGTACTTGATGACCTTGTAGTCAAGGGCAACGGTGTGGGCACCCATCTTGTAGGATCCGCCAAGGCCCCATTCGGCCGGTTGCGTCAGCACAAGGTCGCCCGCACAGCCAGCACCGGTACAAGCACCCGCAAGCGTCAGGAGGCCATCGCGGGAGCTTTGCAGCTGATCCTTGAAGTTCAGCTCGATCTCGGACTTGTAGACGGCACCTACCGTCAAGCCACCGACCTGATAAGCTGCGCCCAGATTGTATCCAAAGGCGAGCACTTGGGCCGTCCCAGAACCATCAATGCTGTCTGTTACACCATCTCCCGGAGGATTATCAATCTCCCGATTCGCATCCAGCGCGGCATACTCGAGCAGCGGCGTAATACCCAGACTGAGGCCGCCCGTCTTGAATGCCAGCGGCACCGCCATCTGCATGACCTGCATGTTGGTCACCATGTTGCTGGTGGCATCCACGGTCGTTTTGTCGTTGTCCTGGCGATAGTCAACACCCATGCCAGAGACGCCCCACATGCCGATACCCCAGTAGAAGCTGTCGGTCGCCTTCATGGCAAGACCCACTTCGGGCACCACAAACTTGTCGGCATCGCTGGAAACCTGGCCGGCTGCAGCATTGCCACCGTCGGTTGAAACATTCGGCATGAAGAGAGTACCGCCGAAGGTGATTTCTGTGCTTTCGACCGAGGTGATCAGTGCCGGGTTGCCCAGCGCGGAGCCGGCACCGCGCGCAATGCCGATGTCGGTACCACCCATGGCACGGGAATTGGCGGTCAGGCCAATGAGGTTGGTGCCGTTGGTTGCATGTGCGGTAGCAGCGCCCATGGCAAGCGCAGCAGCGACTGCAATGCGAACTGATTTCTTCATTAGCAGGGACTCCCCTATGTGTTTCGATTCGTGATTGAGGTTTCGCTTGACTGTTGTGACCGTTGTTGTTGTTAGGGTCGTGGCCTTTATAGCAGCAAGGCAACAGGTGTTGCAAGTTTTTCACGACACTTAAGTCGCGGTTTGTATTATTATTTTCTTATATTTCTGGATTGATGTGCATTTTGGTGGCAAGTTAGAAATTAAGCGCTTTCTAATACATTAATTCTCTCGGGGCCCCGCCAGTCCTCTTGTTGCCATTGCGCAACACTCAGGCCTCCCCCGGTTTCTCGTCTCCGGCCTCGACACGATTGCGCCCGGCCGCCTTGGCCCGGTACAGGGCATGATCGGCCAGCATGAGCAGGCGTTCGGCGCCTTCCGGGCCCTCGGGTACCCTGCACGCCACGCCGATGCTGATGGTGAGGTGATGTCGGCGGCCGTCGATCTCGAACTCGGTCTGTTCTACCGCCTGGCGCAGGCGCTCGGCGGTGCGCAGCGCGCAGGGCAGGGCGGTGTCGTGCAGCAGTGCGGCGAATTCCTCGCCACCGTAGCGGATGAGCTGGTCGCCGGCACGCTTGAGCTGTTCGTCGAGCACCCGGGCCACCTGGCGCAGGGCCTCGTCACCGGCGGGATGGCCACAGCAGTCGTTGATGCGCTTGAAGTGGTCGAGATCCATCATCAGTAGTGACAGGGGTTGCCGCGTACGCGCCGCCTCCCGCCATGCCTTGCTCAGGTGCTCGTCGAAGAAGCGCCGGTTGCGCACTCCGGTGAGCTGGTCGCGACTGTTCTGCTCGGCCAGTTCGCGGTTGGCGCGCTCCAGTTCGGCAAGGGCCGCGTCAAGCTCGCGGGTACGCGCCTCGACCAGGGCCTCGAGCCGCTGCTGGCGCTGGCGCTGCATGCTGCGGTTCTCGACCACCAGTGTGCGCACGCGATCGAGCAGGGCGACGGCAAAGCCCAGTACCTGCAGGAGCGCGCCGAACTTGATGGCACTGAGGGTGAGCAGGTTGACCGGCAGCAGGTCGTAGACCTGCATCAGATACAGGAGGATGCCGAGCAGCAGGGCCATCCAGCTGGCAAAGATGATGAGCGCCGGTCGGTTGCCCTGCAACCCGACCCGCAGCGGCGTAAACAGCACCAGGATCACCAGCGGCAGGGTGACGAGCGTCTCCAGCCGGATGCTGGTGTGGTAGCTCAGCCAGGGCGCCAACAGGATCAGCGCCACCATGACCCAGCCCATGATGCGGTAGACACGGTCCAGTCCGGACGCACGCGCCCGCAGTTGCAGGAAGGCGCGCATGAACAGCACCAGGAACAGCAGGGTCAGGGGGATGAAGATGGACAGCGCCTTGTCGTTCCAGGTGGGCGAGTCTGGCCACAGGTATTCGTAGGCATAGCCGTCCAGGGTGGACTGGAACAGGATGAAGCCGGCGAGAAACCCGAGATACAGCGGATAGTAGCCGTCGCGGATGAACAGGAACACGACGACATTGAACACCAGCATGGCCAGCAGGGCGCCGTAGTAGAGGCCGTCTCCGAACTGGCGTCGGTGGTCGCTGGAATGGAAGGCCTCGGGCGACCACAGGTTGGCCGGCAGCAGCAGCGCGCTGCCGGTGCGCACGCGCAGGAACAGGTCGGCGTGTTCGCCGGGACCCAGCTCCACCGGGAACAGGAAGTGGGTGTTCTGGATGTAGCGGCTGGAGAAGGGGCGGCGATCGCCACCCAGGAAGCGGCGCAGCGGCTTGTCGGAATAGACCACGAACACGCGGATGTCGTCGAGCAGCGGGTAGCCAACCTCGAGCAGACGGCGCAGCCATTCGGCGCTGTCGTTGGCCAGCCGCACATGGAACCAGATGGTGCTGTCGGTATAGCGGAAATTGGGGATGTCCTCGGGAAAGCGCCGGAAGCGCCCTTCGGCCAGGGCCCGGCGCACCGCGCGCAGGTCAAGGCGGCCTTCGCGGTCCTCCAGCCAGCGCAGATGGGGGCTCAGGAAGATGCGCCCCACACCGGGCTCGACAGGGACCGTCTCAAGGCCCGAAGCCGGCAGGGCGACCGCGGCCAGCAGCAGCCAGAGGCCCAGCAGCAGCCAGAGGCCCAGCAGCAGGCGCAGGCCCCGGTGCCGCTTGTAACGCCCCTGGGGCACGGTCACAGGTCGAGCAGCAGGCGGGCGGGATCTTCCAGCAGCTCCTTGATGGTGACCAGGAAGCTGACCGCCTCGCGCCCGTCGACGAGCCGGTGGTCGTAGGTGAGCGCCAGGTACATCATGGGCCGGATCACCACCTCGCCATCGACCGCCACCGGCCGCTCCTGGATGCGGTGCATGCCGAGAATGGCGCTCTGCGGGGGATTGAGGATGGGTGTAGAGAACAGCGAGCCGAACACGCCGCCGTTGGTGATGGAGAAGGTGCCGCCGGTAAGCTCCTCCAGCTCCAGCCGGCCCTCGCGGGCGCGGGTGGCGAAGTCGCGGATGGCCTGTTCGATCTCGGCCAGGCTCAGGGCATCGGCATCGCGCAACACGGGCACCACCAGTCCGCGCTCGGTGGAAACGGCGATGCCGATGTCGAAGTAGCCGTGATAGACGATGTCGTGGCCGTCGATGGAGGCATTGACCATGGGCCAGCGGCGCAGCGCCTCGCAGGCGGCGCGCACGAAGAAGGACATGTAGCCCAGACGCACGCCGTGACGCCTTTCGAAGGCCTCGCGGTAGCGCTGGCGCAGGTCGCGAACGGCCGACATGTCCACCTCGTTGAAGGTGGTCAGCATGGCGGCCTGCTGCTGGGCCTGCACCAGCCGTTCGGCGATACGGGCGCGCAGCCGCGTCATCGGCACGCGTTTCTCCGGCCGCGGCTCGCCCGGCGGCGGAGCCGAGGGGCTGTGCAGCGGCTCTCCGCCGGCGGCGGGACGGGCATCCTGCTCCAGCGCCTCGGGCGCGGCCGAAGACGGTGGTGGCGCCGCCTCGTGTTCTCGCCGTTCCAGCCAGCGGGTGACATCCTCCTTCAGCAGACGGCCGTGCTTGCCGCTGGCCGGGATGACGCTCGGGTCCAGCCCCTCGGCCTCCACCAGGCGGCGCACCGCCGGGCTCATGGGCGGGGCCTTGCCCGCAGCCGTGCCCGGCCCGGCCGCCGCCCGTTCCGTCGCTGCCGCAGTGGTTGCGCCCGGGGCCGGCTCGCCATCGGCGCCGCTGTCTGTCGCGGTCTTTCCTTCGGCCGTGGCCTCCTCGATCAACGCCACCACATCCCCGGCCCGCACCGTGGCGCCGACCTCGGCGCGGATCTCGCCGAGCACGCCATCGGCCGGCGCCGGCAGATCCAGCACCACCTTGTCGGTCTCCAGGTCGAGCAGGTTCTCGCCCTCGCGCACGGTGTCGCCCGGCTGCTTGTGCCAGGCGGCGATGGTGGCGTCGCTGACCGACTCGGGCAGGGTCGGGATGCGTACCTCGATGCTCATTTTGGCACTTCCTCTGGCTCTGGTTGTTGTGGCGCGCCACCCGCATGGG
>JALWNJ010000091.1 GCA_026995955.1 Gammaproteobacteria bacterium | reverse complement strand
TGCATGCGCTCCACCACCGTGGCCCGCTTGCGGTGGCGCAGCCAGAGGAACAGCAGGGCCAGGAAGGCCAGCCCCGGGAGCAGCAGCAGGTTGGTCAGGTACAGGGCCTCGGCCCAGACCGCCAGTGGGGCTTCGGTTTCAGGTTTCGGGGTCATGGCCGAGCGCCACCAGTTGCATCAGTGCCTCCAGCGTCTCCTCGTCGTCGCTCAGCGGTTCGATCAGTGCCGCGCGGCAGGCGTCGAGGAAGGGGAAGCCGTCGCCGATCAGGCGGGCGGTATGGATCAGCAGCCGCGTCGAGGCGGTTTCTTCCAGGTCGTGATCCTTGAGCCGTCGCAGGCGCGCCGCCAGTTCCACCAGCTGGCGGGCGAGGGCTTCGTCGCATCCGCTCTCCTGCTGCACGATGCGCATTTCGGCCGCGGCCTCGGGATAGTCGAAACGCAGCGCCACGAACCGCTGGCGGGTGGACGGCTTCATCCCCTTGAGCAGGTTCTGGTAGCCGGGGTTGTAGGACACCACCAGCATGAACTCCGGCGGCGCCCGGAGGACTTCCCCGGTGCGGTCGATGGGCAGGATGCGGCGGTCGTCGGACAATGGGTGCAGGACGACGGTGGTGTCCTTGCGTGCCTCGACCACCTCGTCGAGGTAGCAGATGGCGCCCTCGCGCACGGCGCGGGTGAGGGGGCCGTCCACCCAGCGCGTGGCGCCATCCGCGATCAGGTGGCGGCCGACCAGGTCGGACACCGTGAGGTCGTCGTGGCAGGCCACGGTGTAGAGCGGTCTGCCGAGCCGCCGGGCCATGTGCTCCACGAAGCGGGTCTTGCCGCAGCCGGTCGGGCCCTTGAGCAGGACCGGCAACTGGTTGCGCCAGGCGTGTTCGAACAGCTCCTCTTCCCGGCCCTGGGGCAGGTAGGGACGCATGCGGAGATCCTCGCTGGAAACAGGGGGTTGTCGGGTCATGGTGCCACCACCGCGATGCCGGTACAAACCAGGAGCAGCCAGCCGTGCACCAGACCACGCCAGAGGGGCGGGGCCACGCGCAACTGCATGAAGTGCTCGACGATAACGAGGCCCTTGGCCCAGACCAGGGCCAGGGTTATGGGGATCAGCCATGCGCCCTGTACGCCACTGTGGTTGAGCGCCACATTGAGCAGGGTGAGGGCGGCCAGCAGGCCAAGGGCGAGGAGCGGGTTCACAGCAGGTACACCAGGGGAAACAGCACGACCCATACCAGATCCACCATGTGCCAGTAGGCTCCGGCCGACCAGACGGTGTTGAGTTCGGGCGGTGTGTCGCGCAGACAGCGTCGGGCCACCCAGGAGAGCACGATCACGCCGGCCAGCACGTGCATGAAATGGAAGCTGACCAGCCCGAGGTAGAACATGTGGAACAGGCTGGTGGAGAGCGTGATGCCGAGGGCGAGATGATGATGCAGTTCCAGGGCCTTGTTGACTAGAAACAGCGAACCCAGCAGGGCGGCGAGGGCCAGCAGCCGACCGGCTTCCCGTGTCCGTTGCCGCTCCAGCCGCTCGATCGCCATGACCACCACGGCGCTGGCCGCGAGCAGGGCGAGCGTGTTGAGCGTGGCGGCACCGGTGTCCAGCGTTGCCTGCCCGGCCTCGAACAGCGCCGGGTGCCGGCGCGCGGCCACGGCATAGCCAAGAAAGAACAGCCCGAAGACCAGCAGCTCGGAAAGGATCAGGATCCAGACCGCGAGGTCGCCCTTCAGCTGGCGTGCCGGCAGGGGATGGGTGATGGCGTGCATGGGGTCGGTTTTCCTGCAGGGCAAGGGCGCGGAGCCGGGCAGGGCCCGGCTCCGGATGCTGCCCGTGAGCGGATCAGGCTGCCGTGGCGTCTTCTGCCGGCTTGCCCCGGGCCACGAAGGCGTACAGGTAGACCAGCAGTCCGATCAGGAACACCACCCCGGCCGCCTCGCGCATCCAGTAGAAGGGCGCGATCTTCTCCTGCACCACCATGAAGGGCAGCGGGTCGTCGGTGTAGCGCTGCAGCCAGGTCTGCAGCACGCCCGCGCCGGTGAGGAACAGGGTGATGAAGACCATGGACACGGTCATCAGCCAGAACGACCACATCTCGAGGACCTGGGCACGCTGGTTGGCGGCCTTCTCGCCGCGCAGGATGGGCCAGGCGTAGGAGATGATGGTGAGCACGATCATCGCATAGGCGCCGTAGAAGGCCATGTGGCCGTGGGCGGCGGTGATCTGGGTGCCGTGGGTGTAGTAGTTCACCGGGGCCAGCGTATGCATGAAGCCCCACACCCCGGCACCGAGGAAGGCCATCACCGCAGTGCCCTCGGCCCACAGCACGGCCGCCTTGTTGGGGTGGTTGAGCCGGCGCTTGTTGATCATGTTGAAGGCGAACACCGTCATCATGAAGAACGGAATCGGCTCCAGCGCGGAGAACACCGAGCCCAGCCACTGCCAGTAGCCCGGCGTGCCGATCCAGTAGTAGTGGTGGCCGGTGCCGATGATGCCGGTGATCAGGGTCATGGCGATGATGACATAGAGCCACTTCTCGATCACCTCGCGGTCGACGCCCGTGACCTTGACCAGCACGAAGGCGAGGATGGAGCCGAGGATGAGCTCCCACACGCCTTCCACCCACAGGTGCACGACCCACCACCAGTAGTACTTGTCCTTGACCAGGTTGTCCGGGTTGTAGAAGGCGAACAGGAACAGCACCGCCAGCCCCACCAGTCCGGTGAGCAGGACCATGTTGATCACCGTCTTGCGCCCACTCAGGATGGTCATGCCAATGTTGTAGAGAAAGCCCAGGGCAACCACCACGATGCCCAGCTTGGTGATGGTGGGCTGTTCGAGGAATTCGCGGCCCATGGTGGGCAGCAGGTCGTTGCCGGTAAGGCGGGCCAGCCCGGAGTAGGGCACCAGCAGGTAGCCAAGAATGGTGAGCGCCCCGGCCACCAGGAAGATCCAGAACAGGGCGACCGCCAGTTTCGGGCTGAACAGCTCGCGTTCCGCCTCCTCCGGCACCAGGTAGTAGGCCGCCCCCATGAATCCGAACAGCAGCCACACGATGAGCAGGTTGGTGTGCACCATGCGGGCCACGTTGAAGGGAACGGCCGGGAACAGGAAGTCGCCGATCACGTACTGAAGGCCGAGGATCAGGCCGAACAGGATCTGGCCCGTGAACAGGCCGATGGCGGCCATGAAGTAGAGCCGCGCCACTTTCTGGGATTGGTATTTCATGGTCTTTTCCCCCTTAGCCCTGGATGTTGGGCGGCCAGTTCTGGGTCTTGATCTCCGAGGTGTACTTCAGGAACTGGGCCACGCCTTCCAGTTCCTCCTCGCTGAGATTGAACTGCGGCATGCTGCGCCGCCCCGGGATGCCGTTGGCCGGACGGCTGCGGATGAAGGCCTTGATGGCCTCGGTCGAGTTGCCGAAGCGCTTGTAGACATTGCCCAGCTCGGGGGCGAAGTAGGCCCCCTCGCCAAGCAGGGTATGGCATCCGATGCAGTTGTTTTCCTCCCACACCCGCTTGCCCAGGGCAACCTGTGGCGTGATCGCCGCGCGGTTGTCCTGCTGCGGCAGGGTCTTCATGGTGTCGAAGGTGAGGGCGAGAAACAGGAATACGAAGAACAGGCTGCCCCCGTAATATATGTTTCTCGCCATGCTCTTGGTAAAGACTTCACTCATGGCGCTGTGCTCCCCTGACGAGATGGAAGTGTTCGGCCCTGTGGCCACCCCTCCATTACACTGCCGGACGGGGTTGCGCTTCTTGATTCAGATCAAGGGAAATCCGATCCGTCCGCTCGGATATCCGGCTGCAGGTTCCGCCCCGCTTGCCGCACGACGGCGGCCGGATATACTGGGCGGCAGACCGGGTCATCAGGAGTCCCCATGGAGATACGGCTGGAACGCGGCGAGCCCACGGGTTGCCGGGAGACCACCCTGCCGGCGGGGCTGTTCCGTCGCATTCGTCACCAGCTCAATCGGCAGCAGGGGCGCTGCGTGTTCATCCCCATCCGCAGCCTGCAGTACCTGGCGGTGATCGACGACGAGGAGGTGGTGTTCGTCGACGGCATGGTCAAGCACCGCATCGAAATCGCCTGGCGTGCCTTCCGTCCGCAGCAATGTGCTGCGGTGGGGGATCCGGTGCCGTTCGAGGAATGCCGCTATTCGCCGCAGGCCGAGGAGGTGGCGCCGCGCCTGCTGCGCGAGTTCAGCGAGGCGCTGGCGCTGTTCGAGTCGCGCCACGAGGCCGCGCCGGAAGGGCCGGCAACCGTGGTGCCGCTCATTGTGCGGGATCGTGGCGATGACCGCTGAGGACTTCGAGCGGAGTCTGGCGGCCGGGGCGCCGCCTGCGGACATCACGCCCGAGCTGGAGGCCCTGTGGCACGCCCGGCGGGGCGACTGGCAGCGCGCGCACGAGATGGTGCAACGCCTGCCGACGCGCGAGGCCGCGCGCGTGCATGCCTGGCTGCACCGCGTGGAGGGCGACCGCTGGAACAGCGAATACTGGCACCGGCGTGCCGGGACGCGGTTCCCCGATCACATGGACGCGGACGAGGAGTGGCGGGCGCTGGTGGCGGCCCTGCTGTCCGCGGCGCCGCTGCCCTGAATCCGCCCCGAATCAGCCCGGCAGCTTGTCCGGCTGCTGCACGGTGATGCGGCCGCGCGACAGCGACAGGCAGTTCTCGCGCTCCAGGCGCTTGAGGATGCGGCTCACCACCTCGCGCGAGGTGCCCAGCTCCTGCGCCAGCTGCTGGTGGGTGATGGTGATGGTGGCGCTGCCGGCGCGTTCGAACATGCGTCCCAGCAGACAGGCCAGGCGCATGTCCAGCGGCTCGAAGGCGGTGTCGTAGAAGCCGTGCATCATCTCGCACACGGTGTTCACCAGGCTGCGCATCACCAGGTTGCGGAAGGCCTCGCTGATGCGCATGGCCTCGTGGAAGGCATGGGTGGAGAGCACCATGGCGCGCACCGGGCTGTCGGTGATGGCGTTGGCCTTGAACGGCTTGTCGTTGATGAGGCTGCTCAGGCTCATCAGGCAGATGTCGCCCGGGTTGATGCGGTACAGCGTCTGTTCGCGGCCGTCGTCCGAGACCTGGAACACGCGCACCGTGCCCTCCAGCAGCAGCATGAAGTTGGAGCAGCAGGTGCCCTGGTGCACCAGCATGTTGCCGGCCGGCAGGTCGAGCACGGTGGCGCCTTCCAGCAGGCGATGCCATTCCGGGATGTTCTCGTCGAGCTCCGGATAGGTCCGGAACAGGCTTTCCAGCAGGGCACTCTCCCGGGGTGCGAGCCGTTCAGTGTTCATGGCGGATTTCCGGCGGTTTCTTTTGGTCTGATTCTATTCAATCATTCGATTGAATGACAGGTCGGCGGAACAGTACACCTAATGACCCTATTGAAAACGCGGATGCAACCCGGGTATGTGACCAGGGTCACCAAGCGAGTGCCGTACAGAACGGCCCCGGCCGGATGGCCGGCCGGGGCAGGGAGGCAACTGGGAACGGACCGGTCGCTCAGATCACGGTGATGCGGGTGCGGGCGGTGCCCAGCACCTCGCCGGTGACCCAGTGCAGGATCTCGGCCGTGATGATGTAGTCGCCGGGCGTGGTGGGCTCGAAGATGATGTCGTAGCGCTCGGCCGAATGGGCGCGCAGGCCCGTGACCTGGACCGGCCTCGGCAGCACCCGGCCATCCGAGATGTGGATGGTGCCGACCAGACCGCCGAAGTCGAGCCGCTGGGCGTAGTAGCCGGCGCAGATGTAGCGCGCCAGCAGGCGCTCGCCCACGCGCACGGTGGCGGCGATGCCCGGGGCGTCCATCGCCGATTGCGCGCCATCGACGCCGGTGATGATGAAGTAGTCCGGGTTGAGGTCGTTGAGGCCGACATCCGAGCCGCAGGTGCCGGCGGTCCAGCCCAGCGTGTGCCAGAACGAGTCCAGTTCGTCCACCGCCCAGATCACCTCCTGGTCGTAGGTGGGTCCGCCGGAGTACAGCGTGCCCGGGCCCTCCGGCGGATCGATGATGAGGCCGCCGTACATGCCCATCTCGGCGTGCAGCACGGTGTTGGTATGGCAGTGGTAGAAGTAGGTGCCGGGATGGCTGGCGCGCCACTGGTAGGTGTAGGTGGTGGCGCTCACGTCCCAGGTGATGTGGCCGACCCCGTCGCTGTACATGTCGGGCTCGATGCCGTGATGGTGGATGGTGTGGGCGCAGCACATGGGCACCGTGAGCCGCGTGTGCACGATCTGGCCCTGGGTGACGCGCATCGGCGGCGACGGGAAGCTGCCGCCCATGCCCATGCCGCCACCGCCTTCGGTGAAGCCCCAGATGCGCATGCTGTTGCCGTCGTCCAGCGAGATGCTGCCGTTCATGTAGATGCCGCGGTCGAAGACCACATCCGGGTTGCTGACCAGACGCGGATTGGGCTGCTGGCGGTCGTCGTAGATGTAGCAGCCGCCACCCATGCCGCCGCCACCACCGGGGCCACCACCCCCGCCGAAGCCGCCTCCGCGGCCACCCATGCCCATCATGAGCTTTTCGCGTTCGAATCGATTGAACATGATCGTTTACCCCCTCATTCGAAGTAGATGTCGGTGAGCGCACCGAACATGTAGGAACCCCCCGCAGCGGTCTGCGACATCTCCGAGTGCAGGTGCATGGGGTAGTCGTTCTTCTCGCCCGCCTGGACCGGCGGCCAGGCATCCGGCGGCGGGGCGAAGGGGTAGATGACATCGAGCGCACCCATGTCGCCGTCGAGGAACAGGCAGTCCTTCTCCCACACATCGGGACGGATCTCGCCGTTCTGGGTCAGCCACTCCATGTGGTTGCCATGGGTGTGCACCGACTGGTTGCACAGGCCGGCATTGAGGATGCGCACCAGTGTGCGATCGCCGATGCTGCCATGCAGGGCGGTACGCGGATCGTGCATGGCATCGACCGTGGGGTCGCCGTTGCCGGGTGCCCCGGGCGGCCGGGCGGTGAGGCCGTTGATGGTGAAGTAGCGCGGCACATAGGCGGTGTTCGGCTGCAGGCCGCGGCTCAGGCGGTCGTGCCAGGCCGGGTCGATGTCGTGGAAGATC
>JALWNJ010000090.1 GCA_026995955.1 Gammaproteobacteria bacterium | reverse complement strand
CCTCGAGCATGTCCGGTCCGGTAATCTCATCGGCCCGGGCCGCGCTCGTGCTCCCGCAGGTGAGCAGCGCCAGGGCCAGCAGCGCGGTCGTGCCGGCTGCCGGCGGGGCCGGAATCCGGGGCAGACGGACGGCGTCGATCAGGCGCAGGGCCAGCACCAGGCCAAGCAGCGTCGCCAGCAGCTTGAGCAGCATGACGGTACGCGGACCCAGCAGCCAGGGGCGGGTCAGCTCGTCGGGGTCGACGGGGCCGTTCCAGCGCAGGTGGATCCGTGTGCCTTCCCATTCCGGGAGCGCAGGGCCGCTCTGCCGATGGGGCTCGACGGCGGGCTTCGTCTGCGGCCGTGCCGGTGATTCGGGAAGCCCAGGCTCGGCCCTGTCCGTTGCGGCCAGGGCAATGCCTTCCTTGCGGACCGTCATACGCGGTGCCGGCTGGTGCTTGGACTCTGCCCGTGGCACGGCCGCGCGGGGCACGGGGATGGCGCCGGCCTCCAGCTGGGGATAGATGGCGGTGCGCACCATCTGCACCGAGAACGGCAGCAGCCACAGCAGCAGCAGGGCAAGCGAGAGCAGGCGGTAGCCCCGGGCCAGCGATTGCGCACGACCGGCGGGCAGGATGCGTACCAGTGCGGCGGCCGCCAGCAGGTTGAGCCACAGATAGTGGGGGCTGCCGGGTTCGTGCCAGGCAAGGGCCAGCGCGAGCAGGCCCAGAAGCCCCCAGCCAAGGCCGTAAAGACGCCACAGGGCAATGGCGAAGATCAGCACCAGGAACAGGTCGAGCAGGGTCCAGCGCTGCAGCCAGCTGTGGCTGGCCCGGCCGCTGCCGGACAGCGCCACCAGGCGCCAGCCCGGCGGCAGATGGAGCGTGGCCGAGGCCTGCTGCATGGGCAGGTTCCAGCCGTTGGCCGGCAGCCGGGCGGGGTCTTCGATGCGGGAGACGGCCTCCAGCGCCAGGCTGCGGGCACGGATCTCGATACCGGGGCGCGCGTCGCCGGGCAGCCGGGTGATCAGCCGTTCCTGCCCGTCGGCGGTGACCCGGCCGAGTGCGAGGTGTGGTGTCGTGTCCAGGCGCCAGGTGGCGCGCAGGGTGCCGCCGATGCGGTCGCGAAGGGTTGCGCCCTTGCCGTCGAAGTCGATCCAGACATCGCGCTGCAGGGTCAGGGCATCGTGCTGCCGGCTGGCATCGTGGCGCTGCAGGGTGACGAGCCGCGGATGATCCTGTCCCGGCCGGATGCGCCAGGCCGGTAGCCGTTGCCAGCCGGCGGGCAGTTCCGCCTGGCGCGGATCGGCGCGTGGCACGCCCGCAAGCTCTGCTTCGCGTGTCGGGCCCGGGGCCAGTGCCCAGACTTCCGATTCGGGCCAGGGGGCCTCGGCCGGGGGCAGGGACAGATCCTCCACGGGCCCGTTGCTGCGGTGCAGCAGGCGAATGTCCCAGGTACCCGGGCGCAGCTGCAGCCGCAGCCGGTTGCCCGGTTCCAGGCGCGCCGGCAGGGGCGCATGCAGCTGCCAGGGAGTGAATCCTGCCGGCAGGGGCAGGGGGATGACCCGCTCCCGTGGCGGGCCCGAGACGCGCAGCCGGATTCGCGTCTCCAGCCGCAGGGGGATGTCGTCCTGCAGTCGGCGCCACACCTGCAGGTGCAGCCCCGGTTTCGCCGTCGGGCCGCGCCGGGTGGACGGCGGCGGCTGCAGCCAGAGGCGACCGGCGGCGTCACGCGGCAGGTCGAGCCGATGACCGTCCCGGTACACGGCCAGCAGGGCGGTCTGCGGCGGGATGGCCAGTGACGAGGGGGGCGTTGCCCAGTCGATGCGCCCCCGGATGCGATGGTTGCCGGCCTCGAGCCAGACCACCGGGCGTTTCCCCTGCGCGACCACCGGCGTGGGCTTGCCATCCACCCGGACCGCGCTTGGCCACTGACCGGCGCTGCCCGGCAGGGGTACCGCGCTGCGGCGATGCACCTGCCAGCGCTGGCTGAAGCGCGCGCCCCGGGCATCGAGATCGAGCCGCAGTGTGCCGGGCCAGGCGCAGATGCGGGTCTTGTCGTCGGCCTGCAGGGGGCAACGCCACAGGTCGTCCCTGGCCAGTACCCAGTCCTTCCAGGGCTGCAGGTCAGGCGGAATCCCGGGCGGTTCGGCTGCCTGTCCCGGCAGCGGCATCAGCAGACCAAGGAGCAACAGGGCGAGAAACCGTTTCATGGCGACAATCCCTTGCCTGGCAAGCAGGCACTTCGGTCAGTCGAGCAGGATCTGCGGCCCGTAGCGGCGGATCTGCTGCATCACATAGCGACGATAGTAGAGCACGGCGCTCTGGCCGTTGTAGGAGGCGTCGTAGATCTTCCAGCCGTCCGGCGTGCGCGCGAAGCGGAACACCAGCCGTACCGGATAGCCGCGCCAGGGCAGCACGCGGGCGGCCACCTCCACTTCGTCCTGTCCGCGGCGCCGCGGCGGCAGGAAGTCGATGCGCGGCTGCGGATCGGCATAGGCGCCGAGGTTGCGGCTCAGGGCCGAGAAGAACATGTTGGACAGGCGGCGCCGGAAGCGCGCCTTGTCGGTCTCGTCGAGCTGTTCGTAGAAGCGCCCGCCCACCAGCCGCGCCATGCGGTCGAAGTCGAAGAAGGGGGCGATCTGTTCGTTGAGGAAGGCCGTAAGCACCTGCGGGTCCTTGAGCCCCTTCTGCGCCACGAACATCTGCAGTCGCGCGATGCCGTCCTCGAGCAGTTGGGCCGGGTTGTTCTGCCGGTAGTCGGGCAGGGGGCGGTAGTAGCCGGGCGGTGCCGGCGGCAGGTCGGCCGCGGGTGCGCCCGGCGCGGCCTGTACGGCCGGAGTCAGGGCGATCAGGCTGGTGATCAGGATCAGGCTGCGTTTCATCGGCATTCCTCCGCTTGGCAGATCGTCATGGCCGCTGCCGGCCCGGCCTCAGGCGCCGGCCTCGGCCAGCAGTTGGCGAATCATGTTGTCGGCCTGGCTGTCGTAGCCGCCGCCGAACAGATTGTAGTGATTGAGTATGTGGTACAGATTGTAGAGCGTGCGCCGGGTCGGGTAGTCCGGCGAAATCGGGCGGACGGCACGGTAGGCGGCGAAGAAGGGCTCGCCGAAGCCGCCGAACAGTTCGGTCATGGCCAGGTCGGCCTCGGCATCGCCGTAGTACACCGCCGGATCGAAGATGGCCGGGCTGCCATCCGGCAGGCCGCCGACGTTGCCGCGCCACAGGTCGCCGTGCAGCAGGCTGGCGGCAGGCGGGCTGTCGAAGAACGCCGGCAGGGATTCGAGCAGGCGTTCGCCGACCGCCACGGTGCGCGGATCGAGCCCCCGCGAGCGGGCCAGTTCGAGCTGGAAGCCGAGCCTTCGTTCACGCAGGAAGGCCACCCAGTCATCCATCCAGCCATTGGGTTGCGGGGTGCTGCCGATGGTGTTGTCGCGGTGCCAGCCGTAGTGCGGCGCATGGTATTCGTGCATCCGTGCCAGCTGTTCGCCGAAGCGGGTCGGGTCCGGGCTGGCGCCGAGGGGCAGGGCCTCCATCACCAGCCAGGCGTTGCGCCCGCTGACGCCGGTGGCGATGGGTTCCGGCACGCGGATGGCATCGGCCTTGCGCAGTTCGTGCAGGCCCTCGGCCTCGGCCTCGAACATCTCCAGCGAGGAGGCGGTGTTGGCCTTGACGAAGAAGCGGCGCTCGCCGTCGTCGAGCAGCCAGGCCTCGTTGATGCAGCCGCCACCGCGCGAAGCGACGCGCAGCTCGCCCGGTGCCCTGCCGGTGGCGCGTTCGATGGCTGTCGCGATGTCCTGCCAATTCATGAGGCCATTGTGGGAGCCAGCGGTGATCCGGTCAACCGCGATCGGGCAGGGGCAGCATGCGCCATTCTCCGGGCGCCAGCCCGTCCAGCGTCCAGGAGCCGACCCGGTGGCGGATCAGACGCAGGGTGGGGTGGTCGACGGCCGCCGTCATGCGCCGTACCTGGCGGTTGCGGCCTTCGCGGATGACCAGCTCGAGCCAGCTGGTGGGCACTGACTTGCGGAAGCGCACCGGGGGCTGTCGCGGCCACAGCCCGGGCGGTTCGTCGATGCGCCGCACCCTGGCCGGCAGGGTGGGCCCATCCTTGAGCTGCACGCCGCGCCGCAGCGTCTCGAGCGCGGCCTCGTCCGGCACGCCCTCCACCTGTACCCAGTAGGCCTTGTCCATCTTGCGCCGGGGGTGGCTGATGCGATGCTGCCAGGCGCCGCTGTCGGTGAGCAGCAGCAGCCCCTCGCTGTCGCGATCGAGGCGTCCGGCCGGGTAGAAGCCGGGCTGGTCGATCCAGTCGGCCAGTGTGGGCCGTCCCTCGCGGTCGGTGAACTGGCTGAGGACGCCCATCGGCTTGTTGAACAGGATCAGTCGGGCCACGGTTCAGGGGCCGGTGTTGCGGTGGTCGCCGGGCGTGTCGTCCAGGTCGATGTCTTCCAGCGGGCGGGGACGGCCAATGTGCCAGCCCTGGGCGTAGTCGATGCCCATCGCGGCCAGCTGCTGTCGGGTCGTCTCGTTTTCGACGAACTCGGCGATGCTGCGCACGCCCAGGGTATGAGCGATGTCCTGAATGGCACGCACGATGGTGGCGTCCATGCGGTCGCTGGCGATGTCGCGCACGAACTGGCCATCGATCTTGATGAAGTCGAGCGGCATCTGCTTGAGATAGGCAAACGAACTGAGGCCGGATCCGAAGTCGTCGAGCGCGAAGTGACAGCCGGCCTGGCGCAGGCGCAGGATCAGCGTCATCGCCTCGTTGAAGTTGGTGATGGCGGCCGTCTCGGTGATCTCGAAACACAGGCGGACGAAGGCCACGCCATGCTGCTGCGCCCGATCGATGATGAAGTCCGCCATGTCCCGATCGCCCAGCGACTGGCCGGAGAGGTTGATGCTGAACAGGTCGGTGTGGTGATCCGGTTGCCTGGCGATCCAGGCCAGGGCATGGTCGATGACCCAGCGGTCGATCTCCTTCATCAGGTCGTAACGCTCGGCTGCGGGAATGAAGGAGCCGGGCAGGCTGTCGTGCTCCCCGTCCTGACGCAAACGGACCAGGAACTCGTGCAGCCAGGGCAGGCGCTTGTCGAGAATCGGCTCGATGGGCTGCAGATGCAGGCTGAAGCGGTCTTCGTGCAGGGCGGTCTGGATGACCGGCAGCCACTGCATCTGGCCATGGCGTTCGCGCAGGACCCGGTCCTCGGGACTGAACAGATAGACATTGTCCCGGCCGCGTTCCTTGGCGGCATAGCAGGCGATGTCGGCAGCGGCCAGCAGGTCGGTCAGGCTTTCGGTATCGGCGGTGATGGGCACCACCCCGATGCTGGCGCGCAGGTCGAACAGCTTGCCCTGCCAGCGGAACCGGTACTGGCGCACTGCCTCGCGCAGGCGTTCGGCCACCTCGCGGGCCCGCTCCACCGGGCAGTTGGGCAGCAGGATGCCGAACTCGTCGCCGCCCAGGCGGGCCAGCACATCGTGTTCGCGCAGCTGGCCCTGCAGGATTCCGGCGAGCTGTTTCAGTACCTGATCGCCGGCGATGTGGCCACAGGTGTCGTTGATGAGTTTGAACTGGTCGAGGTCGAGATAGCACAGCATGTGCCGGCGGCCATGCTCCTGGGCCGAGTGCAGGGCCGCGGCCAGCTCGTTCTCGAAGGCGTAGCGGTTGTAGAGGCCGGTGAGCGCATCGTGGGTGGCCTGGTAGGTGAGTTCGCGGGTCAGCGAGCGCTCGGTGCTGACATCGCGCAGTACCAGCACGAAGCCGGCGGCATTGCCGAACGGGTCGGTGTACTGGGTAAGGCTGACATGCACGGCCAGGCGTCCCGCCCGCGGGTGTTCCAGCAGCAGGTCGGTACTGCCCGGCTCCTCGCCATCGATGCGTTCGAGCAGTTCGTGCAGGTGCTCCACCGCCAGCCCGCTGTCCTCGTCGAGCAGGCGCACCACCCCGAACAGGGGTTGTCCGATCATGCGCTCCGTGTCGCGCCCGCAGAGACGGCCGGCAGCCGGATTGGCGGCGAGGATGCGCAGACCCAGATCCGTGGTGAGGACGGCATCGGAAATGGCGCGCAGGGTGATCTCGGCACGCTGGCGCTCCTCGTTGATGCGCGCCTCGGCCGCGGCCCGCGCGCGCAGGTTGTGGTGGTGATTGCGCCAGGCCGTGAACAGGGTGGCGGCAAGTCCGCCACTCAGCAGCATGAACAGTACCACCAGGTTGAGCGCGGCAGCGCCGATGCCTGCCGGCTTGCGCACCACCAGTTCCAGGGGCATGCCCGCCAGCGGCAGGGTTTCCTGAAAGGCGCTCAATCCGCCCCATGGGCCGGTCTCCGCGGCCTCCGCGGGCATGCTCTCTGCCAGCAGCCGGCCATCCGGTCGGGTGCGCAGCGCGGTCTGCAGATCGCCGTGGCCGGCCTGCAGCTGTTGCAGCAGATGCTCGGGCTGGAGGACGAAGATCAGCACGCCGCGCAGCTGCCGCATGCGTTCCTCGCTCCCGGCCGGTGGCAGGTTGCCGGCGAAGGTCGGTTGGATCAGGAGCAGGGGGCTTGGATAGTCGAGGAACCAGTCGGGCAACAGGCTGAGCGGGGTGTTCTCCCGCGCCAGCCGCTGCGGCAGGTCGGCGAAGCCCGGCAGGGTGAGCAGATCCAGGCCATAGTAGCGCGTCATCGCCGGAGTGAGCGGCTCGAGCGTGACGATGGGCAGGTGTTGCCCGCTTGGGGTGACCGGGACCGGCCGATGCTCACGGCGGTCGTAACGCGTGATGCGGAACTGGGGCAGGCCCAGTTCGTACATCTCCTCCTCCAGCCGCGGGATGGCCTCGGCCTGCAGCAGGGGCTGGTAGGTGAACAGATCGATCCAGGGCGTGGACTCGATCATGTCACGGGCCAGCAGCCCGAGACTGACCGGATCCAGCTGGTCGTCACGCTGGTAGAGGGTCGACAGCACCACCAGCAGGCTGTTTGCGGTCTGCAACTGCTGTTCCAGGCGCTCGCCCAGCGCCTGGGCGCGGGCCTCGAAGTCGCGCTGGTGGGCATTGCGCGCCCAGGCGAGCCCCAGGGCCGCGGCCAGGAGCATGGCGGTGGCCACGGTGAGCAGCAGCAGTGCCAGCTCGCGGCGGCGACGGGGCGGGTCGGCAGAGGCTTGGGG
>JALWNJ010000089.1 GCA_026995955.1 Gammaproteobacteria bacterium | reverse complement strand
CCGCTGCTCAAGGCCGCCGGCGCCGTCGGCGCCCTGCCCGCCAGCCAGCGCGACGACCTGCGCGTGGGCAACGCCCTGGCGCTGGAGTTCGGTGATCGGGTCTATCCCTCGTTGCCGCTGCTGCTGCGCGCCCTCGGCAGCGGTCACGCACCTGGCGACATCGAGCCCCTCCCCGGCATGGGCATCCGCATCGGCAAGGTCCTGATTCCCACCGATCGCCATTACATCCACTACCCGCTGCCCATGCACCTGCGCGAAGGCAACGCGCCCATCCCGGTGCTGTCGCTGGCCGACCTGCTCGGCGGGCGCATCCCGGCCGAGCGCCTGAAGGACCGGGTGGTGCTGATCGGCCACACCACCGGACTCACCGGCCTGCAGGGCACCATCCTGGCCGATGTGCCGCCGGTGCTGCTGCAAGCCTGGAACACCGCCACCCTGTTCGAGCAGGCCGGCATCGCCGTGCCCGGCTGGTTCCATCTGCTGCAGCGCGGCCTGCTGCTGGCCATCGCCCTGTACTTCCTGTTCCTGCCGGCGCGGCTGCAGGGACGCCCGGTGGGACTCGTCATCAGCCTGATCCTGGCCCTGCTGCTGCTCAACAGCGCCATCGCCGTACTGCTCGCCGGGCACCTGTGGCTGCCGGCGGTGCTGCCGGCGCTGTTCCTGGTCCTGGGCCAGCTGCTGCTGGCCGGACGCTACCACATTGTGGTGGCCATCGAGGAGAGCCGGCAGGAGGCCGCCGAGGCTCATCGCACCCTGGGCATCAACTACCACAACCAGGGGCTGTACGATCAGGCCTTCATCGAATTCAAGCGCTGCCCGGCCGACCTCTACGTGCTCGACCCGCTGTACCAGCTGGGGCTGGAATACGAACGCAAGCGCCAGTTCGTCAAGGCCATCGGCGTGTACGAGTACATGCGCGAGATCGACCCCGACTACCGCGACATCCAGGCCCGCATCGCACGCCTCAATACCGGTACCGAGAGCGCCGTGGCCACCATGATCGCCCAGGAACAGAAACCGGAAGAAACCCTGGTACTGGATCAGACCGGCATCGAGAAACCGCGGCTGGGCCGCTACATCATCGAGGCACAGCTCGGCAAGGGCGCCATGGGCACCGTCTATCTGGGCCGCGACGAGAAGATCGGCCGCCAGGTGGCCATCAAGACCCTCCCCTTCAACCAGGAGTTCGAGGGCCACGACCTGGAGGAGGTGAAATGGCGCTTCTTCCGCGAGGCCGAGGCCTCGGGCCGGCTCGACCACAACAACATCGTGCACATCTACGATGTCGGCGAGGAGCACGACCTGGCCTACATCGCCATGGACTTCGTGCCCGGCTACAGCATGGACCACTACGCCCGCGAGGGCGCCCTGCTCGACCCGCTGGAGATCACCCGGATCATGCAGCAGATCGCCCGTGCCCTGGCCTACGCCCACCGCAAGCAGGTGGTCCACCGCGACATCAAGCCGGCCAACATCATCTACGACCGCGACTCCGGCACCCTCAAGATCACCGACTTCGGCATCGCCTCGCTGGTGGACGACAGCAAGACCCGTACCGGCACCCTGCTCGGCACCCCCTCCTACATGTCGCCCGAACAGGTGGCCGGGGAGAAGGTGGACGGTCGCAGCGACCTCTACTCGCTGGGCGTTACCCTGTACCAGCTCCTCACCGGCGAACTGCCCTTCGTCGGCGACTCGCTCGCCAACCTCATGTACCTCATCACCAACGCCGAGCCGAAGGACATCCGCGAACTGCGCAAGGGGTTGACCAAGTGCCTGAGCGAGGTGGTGAAGAAGGCCATGGCCAAGAAACCGGAAGACCGCTTCCAGAGCGGCGACGAGATGGCCGAGGCCCTGCGCCGCTGCGAACTGGAGCTGCAGCGGCGCCGGAAGCGTGCCCAGAACCCGAGAGATTGACCAAACAGCGGTCACATGTCACTCTGAACCAACTCGGAACAATCGCCATCAAGGAGGATGTATGCCCACCCTTGTCTTCAGCAATGCCTACCGAACCCTGGCCTGGCCTGCACTGGGGCTCAAATGGTCGGCGCGCAGCGGCCCCTGGGGTGAAGGTGAACTGCCGGCCGGTCGATACCTGATTGGCCGAAGGGAGATCGTCCCGTATTCCAGCCGCGTGCCGGAGGGTTTCCGGGATGGATCGGGGCAGGGATACTTCGTGCCAATCTATCCCACTTTTCCAACACATAGAGGCAAGGATGGCCGACTTGGGATACATCCGGATGGCAACAAACCCGGGACACGCGGTTGCATAGGGATACAGAGAGAACACGCGAAGGATTTCTACGAACACATCGTCAAAACCCCCATAAACGCACACCTGACTCTGGAGGTTCGATGAAATGAAAACGGCCTCCACCTGGCATGCATGCTTCCTGACCGGCCTGCTCCTGTGCATCGCCGGTTGCGCACTGGCAGACCGGACGCTTCACACCCTGCCTGATCTGGTCTTCAGCAATCCCCGTGGTTGCCAGTTCCGGCTTTCCTCCCTGGATTCGGACATGCAGCAGTGCTTTGGGCTGAATGTCCGTCCAGGACTATTACTCCTGCTCGCCAAGCGTCCCGATGAGGAAGCCCTGGTGCGGCAAAGGGCACTGCTGAAGCAGGTAAATGCGGAACAACTGAGCCTGCTCTTCATTCTCGGCATCGCAGAGGACACACACGCTCCTGCAGAGGGTTATCGACTACAATCCGACCAGGTTGCCCCCCTGCTCGAGGGGCATCGTTTCCGCATGATGCTGATTGCTCCCGATGGGCAGGTTCTGCTGGATTCGTATCTCCCGGTAACGGCACGGAAGATCCACGCCGCCTTGGGTTTGCCGCAACCCTGAGAAAGCCAGTCCCTGGCCAGCATGGACACGGGGCTGGCATAATGCGCGAATCGAGAACAAAGAACAGGGTTCCCATGGTCCTCAAACCGCAGGATGTCTTCATCGCCCTCAAGCTGGTGGCGCTGGGTCGGCGCCGCTGGACCTACGCCGAACTTTCCCAGAGCCTGCACATGAGCGCCTCGGAGATCAACGCGGGCGTGAAGCGTGCGATCCGTGCCCGCCTACTGACCGCGCCCCAGCGACGCGGCGAGAATCCGCGTCCGATCCTGATGGCGCTGGAGGAGTTTCTGGTTCATGGCGTGAAATACGCCTTCCCGCCGGACCGAGGCACCCTGACCCTGGGCGTGCCCACGGGCCATGCCGGGCCGCACGGTCTGGGCGAGACCTGGCAGGCGGAGGAAATCCCACCGGTGTGGCCGCATCCGCAGGGCAAGCTGCGTGGCTATGCCTTTTCGCCGCTGTACCCCTCGGCGCCGCAGGCCGCGCTGGAAGATCCGCTGCTGCACCAATTGCTGACCCTGACCGACATCCTGCGCGACGAGCTTGCCCGGGAACGCAACCAGGCCGCGCGCCAGCTGCAGGCGGTGATGGCGGCTGCAGTACGCAGCGGCGACTGAGCCGCTCAGCCCTCGCCGCGGAACATCGCCTCCTCCACCTCCACGACCTCCTCCTGCACGGCCTGTACCAGTTCCGGCACCTGCAGCGGGCTGAGTCCCAGCGTCTCCCAGGCCGTTGGCTCCACCGGCGGCACATCACCCGGACGCGTGGTGTCGAGCTGCGCCATCTGCGCGATGTGGTTGGCGACATGGACCCGGAAGGCCTCGCGCCGGAACCGCTCCGGGGCCTCCAGCGGCCGGTGATGGTAGCGGGCCGCGGCCACCAGATGTGCCGGCAAGGCCCAGTGGGCCATCAGGGCACCACCCAGTTCGGCATGGTCGAAGCCGAGCAGGGCCCGCTCGGCCGCATCGATCCGTTCCTGCTCGCCATTGATCACGGCGAGAAAGGCCTGCACCACCTGCTGCGGGCAGCGGTGGTAGAGCACCAGCTTGCCGATGTCGTGCAGCAGGCCGGCGATGAAGCTCGATTCCTCGCGTCCGGCGAGCATGAGCCGGGCCAGCCTGCGCGAGGCCAGCCCGGTGTACAGGCTGTGACGCCAGAAGTCCTCCATGGTGACCAGCTCGTTGGGAATGCCGTCGAAGCCGTGCACCGCCGCGCTGGCCAGCACCAGATCCCGCACCTGCAGGGTACCCAGCACGGTGACCGCGCGGCTGACGGTATCCACCTCCGAGCGCATGCCGTACAGTGGACTGTTGGCCAGACGCAAAATGCGGGCCGCAAGCGCCGGCTCGCGGGCAATGGCCTGGGCGATGTCTTCCGCGCTGCTGTTCGGATCTTCCACCAGCCGGGTGACCTGCAGCGCCACCTGCGGCATGGACACCAGCCCGGAGGCCTCCTCGACCAGTTGTTCGATGGTCATCGTTTCCGCTCCCGTGCGACGGTCCTCTCAGATCCCGGCCCGCGCCTCGCGTACGCTCGCCAGTACCGGGCCCGATGCTTTACAATGCCCGTGCCACCCAGACCTCGGGGACTCAGGGACATGCTGCCACGCAGAAAGGCACTCCTCGCGCTGCTTTCCGCCACCCTGCTGCTGCCGCTGGGCGCAGCGGCAGAGCAACGCCCCGCGCAGATCCCGGAACGCGCCCGGGTCGCGCGCGCCCTGTTCACCACCGGCATCGAGAACCGGGAACCGGTGGATCGTGTGGTGGCGCTGGACAACCGTCACCGCGAGATCTACTTCTTCAGCGAGGTGCGTCACATGCAGGGGCGCACCATCAAGCATGTCTGGGAATACCAGGGCCAGCCGGTCTCCGAGGTCGAATTCCAGGTTGGCGGCCCACGCTGGCGCGTCAACTCGAAGAAGGCGCTTGATCCCGGCATGACCGGCGTATGGACCGTATGGGTGATCGATGCCGAAACCGGCTGGCCGCTGAAGGCGGCTCAGTTCGAGTATCGCCCGACCGGGAACTGACCGAAGACCTGCCACGCGCTCCGCTTTACCGGGCCTGCGGCAGCGGCGCCTTTCCGTCGGGATAGCGGGCCAGCAGCTGCTTGCGCTCCTGTTCCGCTTCCCCGAGCAGGGCCTTGCGCCGCTCCGCCCAGGGGTCCGGCGGCACGCCTCCTCCCTCCGTCACGGCTTCCGTCACCCCGGGCAAGGCCGGCTGCGCATCCTGTCCCGCCGCCGGTACGGCTTCGCCCGACGCGGACGCTGCGGCCGCCCCAGGTGCCTGTGCCAGGGGCGCTGGTGCTTCGGTCGAGTCTGCCACGGTCGCGGCAAGCTCGGTGCCCGACTCCGGCGGGGGCGCGCGTCTGACGACGCCGGTGGCCGCGGGGGCAGGCTGCGCCTCTGCCGGGGCCGGGGTGACGGCGACCACTTCCGGCGGAGACGAGGGCTTCGCCCCCGAGACGGGTTGCGCGGTCGCCACGGCCGGCATGCGTTCCCGGTTCGCGTCGGGGGTTGGGGCCGTGGCAGCCTTCGCCTTCGCCCGGGCGCTTTCGGCCTGCGCCGGCTTCGGCTTCTCCGCCACCGCCTCGGGTTTCGGTGCCTTGCGGGCCGTTTTTTCGGGTTTTGCCGCCGGCACGGATGCCGGCCGGGCAGGCGGTGCCTCTGCCCCGGTTCGGGCCAGGGGCAATGACCCCGGGGTGCCGATCAGCCCCAGGTACCAGGCCGCACCGGCCGCGCCCGCGGCCAGCACCAGCAGGGCCGCGATCCAGCCCCCCGCTCCGCCGCGCCTGCGCACCCTGGCCTGGCCCAGATCGGCGGTCTTGCGCGTGGACGGCTTCGCGGCGGATGCCGCCGTGTCCTTGCTCTCGGGCTCCAGCAGCGGATCGTCGTCGCCGGGCCAGAATCCGGCCAGCTCGATCACTTCGCCGCCGACGGCGGGCTCACTCGCCCCGGTTCCGGAACCACGCGTCGCGGCCGGCCCGGGCTGCCCGGCGCTCATGTCCACGATCTCGTCCGGGGCCGGTGGGGGTTCTGCCTCGGCGACGGCCTGCGCGGCACGGGCCTCGGCCGCCGGCTGTCCCTTGAGCTCGCGCTCGCGGCGGTCGTTGAGTTCCGCCTGCAGCTCGATGACCCGCGCCTCCAGCGCCTCCTTGGCCTGCTCCATGGCCTCCAGCGAGGCCGCCAGCGAGACCAGCTCGTTCTCGGCATCCCGCTGTGCGGCCTCGGCCGCCTCCTTGTCGATGCGCAACGCATCCAGCTCGGCCCGCACGGCCACCAGTTCCTCGCGCACCTTGAGCAGCTCCTTTTCCTGCTCCTGACCCTTGCCGGCCTCGGCCTTGAGCTTCTTCAGCACCACCTCGGCGCGCGCCAGGCGGTCTTCGGAGGACTCGGCCCGGGCGATGGCCGCCTCGCGGTCCTGGCGCAGACGCTCGACCATGCGGCGGGTGCGCTCGTGCTCCTCGCTCTCGGCCTGCAGCCGTTCCTGCAGCGCCTTGTTCTCGCCCTGCAGGCGTTCCTGCTCGCGTTCCAGCTCCTTGCGGATCTTGCGTGCGGCTTCGGTGGCCTCATGGGCCTTGCCGAGTTCCTCGTGCAGCTGCGCGATCTCCTGGCGCAGCTGCTCCACCTGCTCGGTCTGGGCCTCGTCGGCGCCCTGCTGACGCAGCATCAGCTCCGTGCGCAGCTGCTTGATCTCGTTCTCGGCCTTCTTGCGCCCCAGATCCAGCTCCTCGATGCGCGCGCGGGCCGCAGCCAGCTCGTCCTGAAGCTGCTGGTACTGCTCCTCGCGGTGGCGCAGCTGCTCGGCCATTTCGTGCTGGTGCCGGCGCAGCTCCTCCTGCAGCGAGGAGATCTCCTGCTCCGCCTTGCGGTGCGCGGCCTCGGCCAGCTCGGCGCGGTTGATGGCGGCATCGAACTGCTGCTGCAGCTGGGCCAGCTCTTCCTCGGTCTTGCGGCTGTCTTCCATCGACTTGCCGAAACTGGCGGCCTCGAGCCGGGCGACCTCCAGCTCGGCGCGCAGGCGGGTCAGCTCCTGCTCGGCCTCGAGGCGGGACTTTTCGGCCTGTTCGGCGCGTGTCAGGAAAGCGGCATTCTGGGTCTTGAGCCGTTCGATCTCCTGCCGCAAGGCCTGCAGCGCGGCCTCGTCCAGTGCCGGTGCCGCGGTTGCGGCGGGTTTCGGTTTCGGCGCCAGTTCCGGCAACACATGCTGCAGGCACTGCTGGATCTCGGCCGACTTGACGGGTTTCCTCACCACGCCCTTGAAACCCACCTTGCGCGCCTCCTTGCGCCC